>JAHFFF010000076.1 GCA_023248095.1 Candidatus Omnitrophota bacterium
CATCTATTCAGCCCTCTTTCAATCCAACAAGTTGATTCAACTCTGCGTAGAGCCCGCTCCATTGAGCTTGATGCGGTTGGTGCGCCAAAACAGCCAGCTACCCGCCGGCCAGGTGGTCGCTATCCTTTCCATGGAACACGATTCGGCAACCATTAGCATCGCCCGCGATGATCTACTGTATCTCAGCCGGAACGTCACGATCCTGCCTACCTCTGAATCGGTTGAAGGGACCCCCTCCGAGCTTCTGGAGGCCTTGCTGAACGAAACGCGTGTTTCCATCGACTACTACCGGCGCCGCTTTCTGGGTGAACCAACCGTCAGCAAGATTCTCGTTTTTGGAAAACCTGAGGATCAAACACGGATCAAGGAGCTGTTCGGAACCCTGGAGCTCCCGGTTGAAATCGGGGATCCCTACAAGAAACTGACCGGTGGGAAGATGGCCCCACCGGGCCTCGGCGTAGCCATCGGCCTCGCCCTCCGGGGGCTCGACAATCGACCCGCGGGGATTAATTTACTGCCGCCGGAGCAGCGCCGCACATCCCATGACCTGCTCAAGCTGCTGGCGCTGCAAACTACGGCTGCGGTCATAGCCCTGGCAATCTGGTACAGCTTTTCAGTGGCAGACCTCAAGAATTTCGAGCAGAGACTCGCCCTGTTGCAATCCCAACAGATTCGGGATGCACAGATCCAGCCCAATGCGTCGCTGCAGCAACTCAAAGAACTTCGCAGTCAGCGTGCTCGGGAAAAACAGTTCCTCAACTCCTTTTCCAACGCGCCGGCCTATCCTTCTTCTCTCTTGGTGGAGCTTGCCCGTTTGATGCCTCCGGAATCCTGGCTTCAATACGCCATGCTCAAAAACGTGACAGAGCTTGACCCTCAAAAGGCCGGCCCCAATCCCCACCGGCTTCTTTTCCGGATCATCGGCGATGCCTACGCCAACAACCGAGAGGTGGAACTTGAGAAGGTCAACCAGTTTCTCGCCACCGTTCAGGACAATCCGGTCTTCAAAAGCTCCTTTGCCAAGTTCTCTCTTGATTCGGTTCAGCGCAGCTCCTACGAAAAAGAGGAGCTTACTGAATTCCGTATGACCTGCGCCACCCACGCTGACGATTTGAAGCTCTTGTCCCAGGAGGTCGTCGTCCGAACCGGGGTGAGGCGATCAAGGCCGTGAAGCCATCTGAGAAAGCACCCACCGCACTTCTCTCCCAGATCAATGAGGTCCGAGGACAGATCACCCAAACCCAGCGAATCTGGATGATGAACATCGCGGTCTGCCTCGTCACGGCGGTGGTGGGTGTTGTGGCCATCCAAATGCCATGGCAGGAGCACCGGCAGCAACTGGCGGCCCAATACGCAGACGAAAAGGAACGAGCGGAACTGCTGCAAGCGATCGTAGGCCAAAGGACACAACTTCAGACCTTGGAGAAGAAATTTCTGCTGGAGGGCGGGGCGACTGCCTTGACCGGCCAGATCTCCCGCTTGGCAACGGAGGCCAGCCTCCAAATTGAATCGGTCGCCCCTCAGCCTGAGCTTGCCCTTGAGCCTTATATGAAATACCAGATCGAGATCTTGGCCAGCAGCAGCCTGATGAACGTCCTGCGTTTCCTGCGTTCCGTTGAAACCCACGAGCCTCTTTTTTGGGTAGATCAGCTGGAGATCGGAGAGCTCCCAGGCGAGACGGTGAGCTTTGCCGGCATGGGGTTTGATCAACAGACCTCCACGCAGAAACAGCCCGCCGATTTGCACCGGATCAAGCTCATCATTGGGGCCTTGGCAAGGCAGAAGGTGTCCTGATGACAAGGGCACAGCTCCAGCAACTCTTCGTTGCCCTGCTCCTCCTTTTTGTGATAGTCTGGATGCTGACTCGAAAAGCTCCCGAATCGTCTCCCCCTCAACTGAGTCCGATTCAACCGGCTGCAGCTCCAGGTACAGCCGCTCAAGGGGAGGGATCGCTTACGAAAAAGTCTGCGACTTCTGGTGATCTGAGTGTTGCCCGCGATATCTTTTCGCCGCCGCCGCTACTGGCACAGAAACTCGAGCAGAGACTGCAGGAAGAAGGTGCCCTGGAAAAACAGCGGTTGCTGCCGCCCGTAACAAATCCCATCAAAGAACCCGTTTCTGCTCAACCTCCTGCTGACGCCGAAAATTTTGAGGTCCAGGGGATCTTCTGGGGCATCGCTAAACCCCAGGTGATCATCAATCGCCAAATCCTCTCGGTCGGAGATACCATCGATGACGCAAAGGTCGAGGCCATTACGAAAGAGGGCGTCACCTTGTCTCTAGATGGAAGAACCCTTGAATTAAAAGCGGAGTCGTCCATCCGCTCATCATCAGATGATCATAATAAGAAGCAAGGTCAGTCGCAGACATGGTCAACCTTCAACTCGCGATAAAGACGATGCATAAAAGGGGAGGATAGTGCTTTGAGAGGAAATCGGATCCGGCAGATAGTAATCCTCGGACTCTTGTTCGTTTCTCCCGCTCACGCTCAAACGCAGTCTAAGGACACATCCCCCACCATCTCCATGGATGTTACAGAAGCTTACCTGGAGGATATCCTGAAGCTACTCTCGAAACAGGCCGGTATGAATTTCGCTGCCTCAGAGGCTGTTCGGGATAAGAAGGTCACCCTCTATTTCGATCGTGTGCCTATCTCTGACGCCCTAGATGCGATCCTCAGAGCCAACCACCTCACCTTGATCCCCAAGGAAGGCAAGAACCTTTTTCTGGTGGATGAATCGGGTGCACCGAAGATCACCACCATAACCCGCATCTACCGCTTGAGGTACGCCCGGGTCGTTCCGATGGCCGGTGAAGTGACGAAAACCTTTGGACTGACGGGGTCCCTGATCTCCGAGACCTTCAAATCCAGCAGCAGCGCGGGTGCTACCTCTGGCCCGGCCGGCGGAGGAGGGGCTGCTGTACCTGGCGGAGGAGCAGGTACTGCGGGCACAGCGGCTACCGGTGGAACCGGAGGAACCACGGAGCAGGGGGGTGGGCTGGTTCAAATCGTCAAGTTCCTGTTGTCGGAGCACGGGTCCGTCGTCTCTGACCCGAGAACCAACTCCTTGATTGTTACGGACATTCCGGAACGAATGACCCTAATCGATGAAACCATCGCGAAGTTGGATGTTATGCCCAAGCAGATCTTCATCGAAGCGGAAGTGCTGGAGGTCACCCTGGATACATTGCGGAAGATCGGAATCGAATACGGGACCTCCGAAGGGGCGGTGGGCAGCTACATTGGGCCCAAACGGACGAGCTACTTCCCCTTTGCTACGGGTTTACTGGACTCCGCTACCAGGACAAATACCCTGGGTACCTTGTCCCTGACAGAATCCAATCTGCTGTTTAAGCTCTTGGCCACGGAAAAAGACGTCAAGTTCCTGGCCAGGCCTAGGCTTTTGACCCTCTCGAGCGAGGTTGCGGAAATCCGAATTATATCCGAGGCCGTCACCGGTATAACCTCCACCTCTCAATCACAAACCGGCAGCATCACCTCTGAACCCGAAAGGACGACCGTCGGCACCATCTTGCGGGTAACCCCTATGGTAAACGACGACCGCTACGTCACCATGATCATTGAGCCGGAAGTCTCTCGCGTCCTTCAATCCTCTCCCTTTCCAAACTTCCTAGATCCCAGCAGACGGCTGGCGAGAACCTCCGTCATGGTGCCGAGTGGCGGAACCGCCATGATCGCCGGCCTCATCTCCGCAGAAAACAGCGATCAAGCGCGCCGCCTGCCGGGGCTGGGAGACATACCTCTCTTGGGGCTACCCTTCAAGCGCACCGAGATGGAACGGAAAAACACGGAGATCCTTCTTTTCATCACTCCTTACATCCTGGAGGATGATTCCACCCGAACCAAGTTGACGTTCGCCAAGGAGCGGGAACAGGTCCCTCTGACTGCACGCGAAGAGCAGGCGTTGCAAGATCATCGCAAGAGGATCCTGAAGGAGAGGGGAATTACCCAAACGATTGATAGTATCGCCTGGTAAGATGGCTGTTCGCACACATTTAAGATTGGGGGACATACTGGTCCGGGAAGGGCTCCTGACCGATGCCCAACTCCAGGAAGCCATCGGCGTCCAGAAAAACAGCGGAAAACGGCTGGGCGAAACCCTCGTTTCCATGAAATTCGTCACCGAAGAGCAGCTAGCAGAGGTCTTGGGCCGGCAGCTTGGGATCCCCTACAGACGATTCAGCAAGGGTGAGTTGACTCAACAGGCAGACCCCGCCGTGAAGGGCATCCTCCCTCAGGATGTAATTCGGAAGGATATGGTGCTGCCTCTGGTCAAAAACCAAAACAGCTTAACCATTGCGACGGTCGATCCGCTGGACCTCATCCTGTTCGACAATCTCAAAAGAATGACCGGCTGTCAGATCAACCCGGTCATTACAACCCGATCTGATTTGGCTGCTGCCATCGAAGCCACCTACGGGAAGCTCGACCTCTTGAAACAAGCGGTAGCGGGCAGCTATGGGGAAACTACCGAAGGCCAGGGCGGTGCCAAGGTGGAGACGGTGGAAGACATCTCCTTATCGGATACGCCGCCTGGAGGAGCCGACGATGTCACCTCACAAGCAGGGCAAGCGCAGGTCGTCCGCCTGGTCGACCTATTCCTCATGGAGGCAGTGAAGTCACGCGCCAGCGATATTCACATTGAACCCTTCATCAACCGGATCTCCATCCGTTTCCGGATCGATGGGGTTCTTCAGCCGGTTGACCCTCCCGCTGCTCATCTGATGGCGGCGATCATTTCCCGAATCAAGATCCTATCCAAGATGGACATCTCCGAAAAACGCCTGCCTCAGGATGGCGGCTTCACGATTAAGATCGCCGAGAAAACCGTGGACTTGCGCGTTTCAACCATCCCGGTCATCTACGGGGAGAAGGTGGTCATCCGTCTGCTCGACAAGAGCAATCTGGTCGCAGATCTCAAACTGCTCGGCCTGGAGAGCAAGGCCCTGGAGGATTACCAGCGGGGCATCACGGCTCCTTATGGCCTGATCTTCATCACGGGACCCACCGGAAGCGGTAAATCGACCACCCTTTACACCACGCTTGCCAAATTGAAAAGCCCTGCAAAGAATCTGATCACCATTGAGGATCCCGTGGAGTACAAGATGGAGGGCATCAATCAGGTTCAGGCCAAACCCCAAATCGGTCTGACCTTTGCCGCCGGCCTGCGTGCCTTCCTTCGGCAGGATCCCGATATCATCATGCTGGGGGAGGTCCGCGACTTGGAAACAGCGGAGATTTGCGTCCGCGCGGCGCTCACCGGCCACTTGGTTCTCTCCACTCTGCATACCAATGATGCCTCCTCCGCCGTCACTCGACTGATGGACCTGGGGATCGAACCGGCCTTGCTGTCCCCATCACTCATCATGGTCATCGCTCAGCGGCTCGTTCGCAAGCTCTGCGCCGAATGCAAGGAACCCTACGACCCTCCCGCTGCCATTCGAGAGAAGATCAACCTCCCAGCCGGCCAGTATTGCCGCCCAAAGGGCTGCCCCGCATGCCGAAATACGGGTTACAAGGGCCGGAGCGCCATCTACGAGGTGCTGATCGTTGATGATGCCATCCGGGAAGGCGTTCTCAAAAGGGCATCCGCGCAGGAAATCAAGCAGTTGGCACGCAAGAACGGCATGAAAACTCTCGTCGAAAGCGGCATCGATAAGGCCGCCGCGGGGGTAACATCGCTGGAAGAAGCCTTCAGCGTAACCGTGGGAGAACTTTAACCATGCCCCAATATGCCTATCAAGCAAGAAACCGCAGCGGTAAGACCGAGCGGGGAACCATCGAGGCCCCCACAACGGACGAAGCCATCTCGATCCTTCAAACCCGAGACCTGCTCGTGGTAACCATCAACGAGCAGCGCAGAGGCCCCCAGACCCTCGGGCTGCGAGCCAAAAAGTACCATCGGGGGGTGAAGACCTCCGACCTGGTTGTTTTAGCCCGCACGCTGGCCGCCATGACGGAAGCGGGCCTGCCTCTTCTGCGGGCCATGGAAACCTCCCAGAGCCAAATTCGTTCTCAACAACTGAGCAATGCGCTTCTGGAGATGATTCAGGACATCCGCGGAGGCTCGACCTTCCGAGACGCGATGGCAAAACACGCCACCCTCTTCTCTCCCTTCTGGATCAGCCTCGTAGAAACAGGGGAGGCCTCCGGTCAGCTGACGAAGGCCCTCGAGCAGATTGCGCTTCACCTGGAAAAATCGGGTGCCATTCAGCGCAAGGTCGTCTCGGCCCTCATGTATCCCCTCATCCTCCTATGCGTTGCAATCATCGCGATCTTCGTTTTCACCCTCAAGATCATCCCTACCTTTGCCAACATGTTCTCCAGCTTTGGCGCCGAGTTGCCGATGTTAACGCAACTGGTCATCGATTTTTCCAACATCCTGCGCCGCTATTTCCTGCTGATCATCATCGGAATAATTACCTCTGGATTCCTCATTTCCAATTACCTCAGGACAAAAGAGGGGCGGTGGCAGTTCGACAAGATGCGCCTACAGATGCCGATCATGGGGCCGGTCTTTCAGGGAGTTGCCGCTGAGCAGTTTGCCTCCAACCTGGGCACCTTGTTGAAAGCGGGGGTTCCCATCCTTCACGCACTGGATATTGTCATCACCACCTGTGAGAACAAAGTCATTTCCGCCCTGATCGAAAACATGAAGACAGGGGTCCGTGAAGGCAGGCCCCTCGCCGAGCCCCTAGCCCAAACGGACTTGTTTCCTCCCATGGTGGCCCAGATGTTGGCCGTGGGAGAACAGACTGGCAAGCTGCCGGACATGCTGGGAGAGATCAGCCATTACTACGAGGACCAGGTGAATACCGCTGTGGAGCGGATGACCACGCTGCTGGAACCGATCATGCTGGTCGGGATGGGTCTCATCATCGGGACGTTGGTGGTCGCCATGTATCTCCCCATCTTTAAGATGACCTCGGTGGTCAAGGGATAAGAGTATAGTTGTGCAAAAATACACAGGAAGAAAACAAGGAATGTTTGTGTTATTCAGAGTGGGACCACAAAACATAAAAAAGGAGGCACCATGAAAAGAGAAAGAGGAACGCTAGGTTTCACGCTGCTGGAGTTGCTGATCGTGGTGATTATCATTGGCATCCTGGCAGCGGTAGCACTGCCTCAGTTTTCCCGAATGACAAGGAGGTCGCGCGGGGCCGAAGCACTGGCCGTAGTCGATGGCATTGCAACGGGGGAACTGGCTTCCTACCAGGAAAATCAGACCTTTACCACCGTTGCTTTAACTATGCTTACCATAGGGCCCAACCTACGGGTGGATGTACCCTTGGCTGCTAATACCAACTGGACTTATGCGGTCCAAGCGGGCACTACCGCAAACGTCGTCATCACCGCTGGTGGGGCCGCAGCTACCCCCGTGGCAGGAATGCTCGTCACGTGTACTGTCAGGGCCGATGGGTCTCGCGCTACCAGCAATAATTTCTAAGGGGGAGGCAAAATGAGGCGATTTACAGGTTTCACGCTGATGGAACTCCTGATCGTCATAGTCATCGTTGGCATTCTGGCCTCTGTGGCCCTTCCGAGTTTCGGTAAAACCATAGAGAGGACCCGGGTGAAAGACGCCCAAGCTATTCTAGCCTCAGTCTACAGCGCCGAGCGAGTCTACCGTTTAGATCAGGGAGGTTACGGTACCTTGAATAACCTCGTCACCAACAGGTAT
>JAHFFF010000003.1:0-30900 GCA_023248095.1 Candidatus Omnitrophota bacterium
TTCCGGGGAATCGGCTTCTCGCAAAGCAGGCAGTTGCCGAATCCCTTTTCCTTGACCCGCTTCAGGGCCTCGTCGATCTCGTACAGGATCCGCTGAGCGTTCGAGGCCAGGCCGAGTGAAAACTCCCGGTCGTAGCTGTCCGTGGCGATGTCCGCCATGTGGAGCGTGTAACCGGACAGATCTCCCGAAGCCTCCCGCTGGGACCGGCTGAGGGTGTCCTGCTCGATGTGCTTGACCGCCTGATGGATCTCCTCCTTTTTCTTGAGGAGGAGCTTCTTGTATTTATCCAATTCTCGCTTGGTCATTTTTGAGTCGGTTATTATACTACAGCCGGGCCGCCTTCTCTATCCTTAAAGCTTACCACCAGGAAGGAGTTTTTGCAGGACCTCCAAGCAGCGGTGGCAAAGCCCCAGATGCTCCGCCGACTGACCCACCGTGGGAAGCCGCATCCAGCACCGCTGGCATTTAGCCCCCGACGCCTTCCTTATATGGAACACCACCCCCGGGCCGGCATCCTGGGCCCGGACCAGCTGCAGCACGGAGACAATGCAGGCCTGCGCCAGTTGCTCCCGGCGGAGCTCCAGGAAACCCCAGAGATTTTCATCCCGGACGACCACCTCCAACTCCGCCTCCAGGGCATCCCCGATCAGGCCGGATTCCCGCCCCTTTTCGAGAGCCTTCATCGCCTCCTCCCGCAGAGCCAGCAACCGCGTCCATTCCTCCTGCAGCGAGGGATCCAGCGGTAATTCATCCGGGGACGGCCAGGATTGCAGATGGACGCTCCCCTCTCCGCCGATGAGAGCCGCCCAAGCCTCCTCGACCGTCACCGGAAGGAGTGGCGCCAAGAGCAGGATGAGGGTCCTTGCAATCGAATGGAGGGCCGCCTGCGCGGAGAGCCGGCGAGGATCCTTCGGATGAGCCGTGTACAACGTATCCTTCACGATATCGAGATAAAAGTTGGACAGCCGAACCGTGCAAAATTCGTGAACGGCCTTGACCACTCGGTGGAAGGCATAGGCCTCGTAGGCCCGGTTGACCTCTGCGACAAGCAGGCCCAACTCACCCAAGATCCAGCGGTCCAAGCTCTCCAGGTTCTTCTTGTTCTTCGGCAGCTCCTGCAGGTTCAAGTCGGAGATGTTGGCCAAGCAGAATCGAATGGTGTTTCGGATCTTCCGATAGGTCTCGGCCACCTGATCCAAGATCACCGGCGAGAGGCGAATGTCCTCCGCGTAATCGGACGAGGCCACCCACAAACGCAGGACATCCGCGCCAAAAGAGGAGATCACCTGCTGCGGCGCGATCACATTGCCCAGCGATTTGGACATCTTCCGTCCCTCACCGTCCACCACAAAGCCGTGGGTCAGCACCGCCCGATAGGGGGCCCGGCCGTTTAATGCAGCGCCGGTGATCAGCGACACCTGGAACCAGCCCCGGTGCTGGTCCGATCCCTCCAGATAGAGATCGGCTGGATGCCTCAACCCTTCTCGGCGAACGAGAACGCCCTGATGACTCACGCCGGAATCGAACCAGACGTCCAGGATATCGGTGCCCGGCGAAAAATCCTTTTTGCCGCACGACTTGCAGGTGAACCCGTCCGGCAGCCAGCGCTGTGCCGGCTCCGAAAACCACCGGTCGCTTCCCTCCGGATCCTTCTCAACCGCCGAGGCAAACTTCTCGATCACCTGCGGGTCGAGCCGCCCCTCCCCGCAGGAGGCGCAGATCACCGCCGGAATCGGAATCCCCCAGAGCCGCTGGCGCGAAAGGCACCAGTCCGGCCGGGTCTTCACCATGCCGGCGATCCTCTCCCTGCCCACCGGCGGAACCCACTGCACGTCGGAGTGGATGATCTTCAGAAGTCGCTCTCGTAATCCTTGATGCTCCACGTTGAGGAACCACTGGTCCGTCGCCCGGAAGATGATCGGCTCGCGGCAGCGCCAGCAGTGGGGATAGGGGTGCTCGATCTTCCCGGCCTTCACCAGTAAACCGCTCTTTTGAAGCAGCTCGATCACCGCAGGGTTGGCCTTCTGAACCTGCTGGCCGTTGAACTGCGCCGCCTCTTTCGGCAGACCGGCGAACTGCCCCTTGGAATCGACCGGCGCCAGGAGTTCGAGCCCGTACTTTTTGCCGGTCAGAAAGTCCTCCGCGCCGAACCCGGGAGCGGTATGCACCAAACCGGTTCCATCCTCCGCAGAGACATAATCGGCCAGGACCACCCTGCCCCCTTTCAATCCGAACGGATGCCGGTAGGTCCAGCCCTCCATCTGCTTTCCCTCGAACTTGTTGAGGATTTGTGGCTCAATGCCGGCCTTCTCCAGATCACGCTGAGTTGAGGCAGGCAGATTCTCCAAAAACAGACCGACCTGTCCGGGACCGATCTTCCTCGCAACGTACCGGAAGGAGGGATGGACCGCCACCGCCACGTTCCCCATCAAGGTCCAAGGGGTCGTGGTCCAGATGATCAAGAAAACCTTTCTGGGGTCAGACCCCATGGGGGTCTTTGGAAAAACCTGTGCGGTGGATTCCGGATCCAGCTCGAATTTCACGTAGATGGAGGGAGAGGTGTGCTGCTCGTACTCCACCTCCGCCTCGGCCAGGGCGGTCTCGCAGCTCCAGCACCAGTTCACCGGCTTGCGGGCGCGGTAAACGAATCCCTTGGAGACCAACGCAGCCAGCGCCCGCAGCGCCGCCGCCACGTAGCCCGGCTCCAGCGTCAGATACGGATGATCCCAGTCTCCCTGCACGCCGAGCCGCTTGAACTGATCCCGCTGGATGGCAACGTACCTCTGTGCGTAGGCCCGGGCCTTCCTGCGGAAGTCGACGATATTCACCTGATGCTTCGTGATCTTGAGCTCTTTCATCAGGGCATACTCAATCGGCAGGCCGTGGCAATCCCAGCCGGGAACGTAAGGGGACCACCGGCCCTGCATCGTCTTGTACCGGACGATGAAGTCCTTGAGCACCTTGTTCAGGGCATGGCCGATGTGGATATCCCCGTTGGCGTAGGGAGGGCCATCGTGAAGGATGAAGGGATCGGCCCCTCTCCGGCTGGAAAGGATCCGCTCGTAAAGGCGATCCTGTTCCCATTGGGCCAGCACCTTCGGCTCGACGGAGGCCAAGTTCCCCTTCATGGGAAATGAAGTTTTGGGAAGATTAAGGGTGGATTTGTAATCCATGAATGGGTTAGAGCCGCCCGATGACGGAGCTGATCAGAGTGGTCAGGCGAGGTTCCGCGCGATGGGCCACCTTGAGGATCTCCTCCAGGCTGGCCGGTTTCAATGTTTCCGGGATGCACAGGTCGGTGATGCAGCTCACCGCCAGCACCCGCATCCCGCCATGCACCGCCACCAAAACTTCCGGCACCGTGGACATCCCCACCGCGTCAGCCCCGATCTCCCGCAAGAAGCGATACTCCGCCCGGGTCTCCAGGTTCGGGCCGGACACCGCCACGTACACTCCCCGGTGCAGCGGGATCTTCGCTTCACGGGCGATCTCCTCCGCCGACGCGATCAGCCGCTCATCGTACGGGGTCGACATATCCGGGAAACGCGGTCCCAGCCGCTCATCGTTGGGCCCGATCAAGGGATTGATCCCCATCAGATTGATGTGGTCGGCGATCACCATCAGATCGGCCGCCTTGAAGGCCGGGTTCATCCCGCCGGCCGCATTGGAGACGATCAAGGTGTCCGCTCCCAGCGCCCGCATCACCCGAACCGGATAGGTCACCTCCTGCGCCGAGTATCCCTCATAGGCGTGGAAGCGCCCCTCCATGACGATCACCGGCTTGCTGTGGATCCGACCGAAGACCAGCTGCCCCTTGTGCCCCTCCACCGTGGATTGAGGGAAATGCGGGACTGAGTCGTAAGGCAGCGCCTGCGCAGATTCAATCTTCTCTCCCAATCCGCCCAGGCCGGTCCCGAGGATGATC
This sequence comes from Candidatus Omnitrophota bacterium, assembly GCA_023248095.1. Taxonomy (GTDB): domain Bacteria; phylum Omnitrophota; class Gorgyraeia; order 1-14-0-20-64-10; family 1-14-0-20-64-10; genus JAHFFF01. The sequence continues at coordinate 3,926 of JAHFFF010000003.1, forward strand.
CCGATCCGAGGTTTTTCCGAAACCTTCGTCTGGATCACCCGGACGGTCTCTTCGATCCGGTCCCAGAGGTTCACAGGCTCAGCGAAGCCTCATGCTCAAATCCAGCAGGGTCCGTACCAAAAAGGTCTGAACCGTCCGCAAGAGCAGAAACACCACGATCGGTGAGATATCCAAGGGCCCGATGGGCGGTATCACCCTCCGCAACGGTTGCAGGACCGGATCGGTCACCTTCATCAGGAACTGCACGAACGGATTGAAAGGATCCGGATTGACCCAGCTGATCAACACCCGGATGACCAAGATCCAGGTATAGATTGTGAGCACGGCATCCACAAGCTGTGCGATGGCAGCAACCAGATTACTCAGTATAAACATCGGTTAGGACTTAAGCTCCTTTGCTCGTCGGGCGGCCGCTCGAATGCCCGCCTGAATCACTTGCCCCAGTTTTCCTCGCGCAAATACCTTGAAGACCGCCTCCGTCGTTCCCCCCTTGGAGGTCACCCGAGCCCGCAGGACACCGGGTTCTTCATCCGACTGGAGGGCCAGCTCCGCCGCTCCTTGCGCCGTTGCCAAAACCAGCCGGCGTGCCACCGCCGGCTTCAATCCCAGTCGGACCCCTGCCTCCATCATCTGCTCCATCAGAAAAAAGAAGTAAGCCGGGCCTGATCCACTGAGGGCAGTGACGGCATCCATCCAGCGTTCCTCCAGCGGGATCACCTCGCCGACCGAGCCGACAATCCGCTCGGCCACCTTCCGATGCCTGGGACCGGCCGAGCGGCCAAGGGAGAGGGCGGAGATCCCCTTCCCGACCAAGGCCGGCGTATTCGGCATTACCCGCACCACCGGAACCCCTCGACCGGCCCTGCGCTCAATCCATCCCGTCGGGATCCCGGCGGCGATGGAGAAGAGCAGCGGCCGATGGCCCAGGTGCGGCCGAATCTCCGCGAGCACCTGCCCCATCTGCTGGGGCTTGACGGCCAGCACGATCACCGAGCAGCCCGCCACCTCTCGATTCGAGCGGGCCATGCCGATCTTCAGCTTGCGTGCGATCGCCAGCAGCCTCTTCGAATCCGAGTCCCACGCAACGATCCGGCTTGCAGGAACCGCGCGGCTTTCCACCATTCCGCGGATCAATGCCGATCCCATGTTCCCGCAACCGATCACCCCGATGGTCATCGGACTCATCCTCCAACCAAGGGGGTATTCATATGCCTTCGCCAAAAATCGCCGTGCCGACCCGCACCATCGTGGCTCCTTCCTGAATGGCAACCTCAAAATCCTGGCTCATCCCCATGGAAAGATCCAATGGGGAAACGTGCATCCGATCCTGAAGCTGATCTCGAAGCCGGCGTAGTTGCCGAAAGAAGGGGCGGGCCTCTTCCGGATTCTCGCTGAAGGGGGCCATCGTCATCAGCCCTGCCCATTTCAAATGCCCCGACCTTAAGACTGCCTCCGTCAGCTCTTCCACTTGATCCGGCCGGCAGCCGCCCTTCGTCGCCTCCCCGGACACATTCACCTGAAGGAGGATTTCCAGCTTCCGTTCACCTTGAGCTTGCCGAATACCAGCCTGGCGTTCCAGCGCCTCAATCAACTCCAGGGAGTCCACCGAATGCACCGCATCAAAAAGCTCGACGGCGAACTTGACCTTGTTCCGTTGAAGCCGGCCGATGAGATGCCACCGGAAATCGGGTCCTGGTACGCGGTACCGGGTGCCGATTTCAATCCGCTTGGATTGAGCTTCCTGGACGCGGTTCTCGCCGATTTCGCGGATGCCGCCGGCGGCCGCCTCCAGGATCTGCTCGACGGGAACTCCCTTGGTCACGCAGATTAAACGGACGCCAGCCGGTTCCCGCCTGACCGATCGGGCAGCCGCGGCTATGCGTGCTCGGACACGCTCCAGGTTCGCCCTAACCATGAAAAAGTCATTACAGCACGCAGGCTCCCCACCTGTCAACCGGGCGGGGGTAGGAGATCAGACTACGGGGTTACCCCTTTCAGCAGGCGAGAGATGGTCTTCAACAACTCCGAAGCATCGTACGGTTTCGTCAGATAAGCGTCCGCGCCGTAGGCGAATCCACGAAGCTGATCCACCGGCTCCTTCATGGCGGTCAGCATGAGGATCGGAACCATCCAAGGTTGCGAGATCTTATGCAGCTGCTTGCAGACCTCGTAACCGTTCATGTCGGGCAATCTCAGATCCAGGATCACCAGATCCACCGGATGTTCCGCCACAAAGCCGATGGCCTTCGAACCCTCCGTTTCCGTATAGACTTGGAAGCCTTTCTCCTCCAGCTGGAGCTTCAAGCCACGTGCCAGAGGGACGTTGTCCTCCACGATTAGGATCCTTCCCTGCTCTTTCGTCATCATCGGTCATCGCCCCCTTCCGCTCAGGATCAGGCGCTATCTCCTGGTGTATCGCTCGATGAAATAAATCACCTCTTGCGCGCTAACAGGCTTGGCGATGCTGGGAATGGAGCTCAATAAATCGATCTTTTCCTGGATCATCCGTTTCGACAAAACGGCCGTCAAAAAAAGAACCGTCGTATTCTGCAACTGCTCCGAAGAGCGCAGCTGCGACACCACGGTTCCCCCATCGATGTCCGGCATGATGATGTCCAGCAGGATAATGTCCGGCCTGAACTGGAGCGCCGCTTCTAAACTGTGAGACCCTTTGTTTTCCTCCCGGACCTCGTAGGCGCCTGTTTTCTCCAGGTTGAGCCTCAGCAGACGCGTGAAGCTCGGCTCATCATCGATCAGCAACACCTTCGTCTTCTTCTCAGTCTCCACCGCCATTCCCTCCCGCATTAAACCTGAGAATCACCTGCACTCCTCCCTCCTCCCGATTCCGGACCTCAATCCTCCCTCCGTGCAGCTCAAGGATATTCTTGCTGACCGCCAAGCCCAGGCCGGTCCCTTTGCCCGTCGGCTTGGTGGTGAAAAATGGATCGAAGATTTTCGCAAGGGCCTCCTTCGGGATCCCCACGCCCGCATCCTCCACCTGAGCAATGACCCGGAGCTTCTCCATTTGCTTGGAATAGGTCCTCACCTGCAAGGTTCCCCCCTCCGGCATGGCATGGATGGCATTGATGAATAGATTAATGAAGACCTGCTCGATCTTGTTTCTGTCGATGCGGACAGCGGGAAGGCCCTCCTCCAAATCCAGAACCAGCGAAATGCGGTTGCGAGCCAGATCGTGCTTGACCAGGAGCAGCGACTGCTCGATCACGGAGTTCAGCGACTCCTCCCGCATCTCGATCTCCTTCGTTGAAGAAAAATCCAGGAGGCCCCGCACCACGCCGTCGGCCCTGCGAACCGCGTCCTTCCCGTCCTGCAGAACCATGCTGACCCCCTCGTCCTTCGAGGCCAGATGCCCGTCCAGGTAATCCAGCCCCTGCAGGATGACCGCCAGCGGATTCTTCACCTCATGGGCTACTCCGGCGGCCAACCGGCCCACCGATTCCATCTTGGCGGCCTGAATAAGAGACATCTGCGCGGCCTTGAGCTCTTGATGGGCCTTCTTGAGCGCCTCGTGCGCCCGCCGCAATTCCACCTCATCCTGGTTTCGCTCGCTGACATCCCGGGCGATGCAGACCACCGCCATCGGATCCCCGAACCGATCCCGGATTCCCGAGACCGCCACCTCCAGAACGATCCGTTTCCCCCCTTTGGAGGAAAGGGCCACCTCGTAATTGTGAACCACCTGGGCCCGCACAAAGGTCTGGAACTTTTCCGGGGGAAAGAACCTGCCTTGAATGGCCCAGATCGGCTGGCCGATGAAATCCGCTTCAGCCCGATCGAACAGCTCGCAGGCGGCCTGGTTGACCACCTGCACAATCCCGTCCCGGTCGATCACCAGCAGGGCATCCGACAGGGTCTTGAGGATCTGGTTGGCCGCAAAGGCCGGGGTAATGTCGATGAGTCGGTAGCGCCAGATGGTATGGGCCAGGATCGCCAAGCAGATCAGGATCGGCAGGTATCCGGCCGGATAAACGGGCACCCCATAGGCCGGCAGGTAATCCACAGAGCCGAGGTAAGCGATGCCGAACGCGAGCAGAAACGCCCGCAGGCGCCGCTTCTGAGAATAAAAGGAAGAAGCGCATCGGTATTGCCACCCAAGAAGCAGCAGGCTGGCCACCGAAACGCATAAGAAATAGGCCAAGAATGGAAGGCTCCACGGACCGTACCGGGCGTAGTGCCCCCACGGAAAATCCCACACGCCGCTGACGAACAGATCTGTGAAGACGACGGTAAACGCGAACAGACCGGAAAGGAGCAGAGACCCCACTCCGGAAAACCTCAGCCGGTAGAGCTGTCCCGTGACGGATAGGGTGAACAGATAGACCAGGCTCGGGATGAAGACAACCCCTACGTTCTCGATCTTCGCCCATTCCAACGCCAGCGAGGGCTTCAGGGAGCAGTAGATCCCTCCGTAGCTCATCATCCATACGGCCCCGGCAAGGGCCATCCCAAAAAAGGTGATGCTAACAGAGGAGGCGCGCTCCCTCAGAAGGACCAAGACCCCTAAGGTAGCAACGAGAAATCCTACCCCCACCGGCGCCAAGGCATGGAGATTCAGCCCGTAGCGTGCGAGATCAAAAAGCTCAACAGCCATCACGTTAAAGTATGGCATGTGAGCGGAGGGGATGCGGGAGAGTGCCCAAGGGTGCAAACGCCCAATTGCACCGTTCGGGGTCCTGGCGATCCGAGAATTGACGCTGGCGGGAGCCGCGTGATAAGTTGACGATATGAAAGCAGCGGTTTATCGAGGAGCCAATGACGTCCGCCTGGAGGAGATCCCGGTGCCGGCGGTCGGTCCGGGTGAGGTTCTGCTTCAGGTGGAGGCCTGTGGCCTCTGCGGAACCGATCTTAAAAAGATCACCCACGGGGATCTTCCCCCTCCACGCGTGTTCGGCCATGAAGTGGCCGGCCGCATCGCCGCCATCGGATCGGGCGTTCGGCAATGGCGGCCCGGCGACCGGGCACTCTTCTTCCATCACATCCCTTGCCGAACCTGCGAACTCTGCCGGATGAAGGCTTACGCCCAGTGCCCGCAGTACCTCCGAGTCGGGACCACCGCAGGGTTTGAACCGGCTGGCGGAGGGTTCGCGGAGTTCGTGAAGGTGCTGGACTGGATCGTCCAGGAGGGATTGGTGAAAATCCCCGATAGCGTGACCGATGAGGAGGCTACCTTCGTGGAACCGGTCAACACCTGCCTCAAGGGAATCCGGAAGGCCGGCATCACCCCCGGCTGCTCGGTCCTCATACTCGGCTCCGGACCAGTCGGCCTGATCCTGCTGCAGTTGGCCAAGCTGGCAGGCGGATCGGTTCACGTGGCCGATCCGATTTCGGAACGATTGGAAATGGCCCGAACCTTGGGAGCCACCGATACCTTCTGCATCCCACCCACCGAGCATCCTTCGCCGACCGCTGCCCTTCGACAGGCTCAGGGCGAACGGAGTGCAAGGGTGCTCGACTGGGTCCGCCAGCAGATCCATTCACGCGGCGCCGATGTCGCCTTGGTGGCCGCCGCATCGGCCCAGGCGATCCAGACCGCCCTGGACGCGGTCCGGCCGGCCGGCCGTGTGGTGCTGTTCGCCCAAACGCGCGTCGGAGAGACGGCCTCTCTGGATGTCGGGCAGATCGGGAAGCTGGAGAAGGATCTCGTTGGAAGTTACAGCGCCTCGATCGACCTGCAAGCGGAGGCAGCCCGATTGGTCTTTACCCGAGTGATCCAGGTTGCGCCGCTCATCACGCATCGATTCGAGCTCAATGAAATCCAGCAGGCCTTAGCTGTTGCTAAGTCCCCCTCCGCCAATTCGCTGAAAGTGATCGTGAAACCCCATCCAAACGGAACAGATCGATGATCAGGCCCATTGTCATTGCGAGGGAGCGCAGCGACGCATGAAGGCCGCGGTTTTGTACGGAAAGGAGGACGTCCGCCTCGAGGAGATCCCCGTTCCCTCACCCGGTGCGGGAGAGATCCTCATCAAGATCCATTCCGCGCTGACGTGTGGAACCGACCTCAAGATTTTCAGGAACGGATCCCACGCGCGGATGCTCAAGCCTCCGGTCCTCTTCGGGCATGAATTCGCGGGCACAATCGAAAGGTTGGGGCCCGAGGTGACCGGCTGGCGGATCGGCCAGCGGGTCGTCGCGGCCAATTCCGCTCCTTGCCGGCGCTGCTTCTACTGTAAGAAAAACCAGCCGAATCTCTGCGAGAACCTGCTCTTCGTCAACGGCGCCTACGCCGAGTACCTCCTGCTGCCGGCCCGGATAGTCGAAGAGAATCTCCTGGAGATCCCGCCCAAGCTCTCCTCCCAGGCCGCCGCCTTGACGGAGCCGCTGGCCTGCGTTGTGCGGGGAATCCAGGTGATTCGCCCCGCAAAAGGAGAAACCGTCGCCATTCTCGGCGCAGGTCCCATCGGGCTCATGTTCCTCCAATTGGCTGTGGGCTCAGGTGCCCGCGTCATCCTGGTCGGCAAGGGGAAAAAGCGGCTGCAGGCGGCTCAGCATTCCGGCGCCGAAACGGTCCTCGATCTGGCGAAGCTCTCCGATCCGATCGAGGCAATCCGGCAGGCCACACCGGAAGGAAAAGGCCCGGACCTCTGCATCGAGGCCGTGGGCCGGCCGCAGGCTTGGACGCAGGCCCTTTCCCTCGTGCGGCCCGGCGGCCGGGTCCTCTTGTTCGGAGGATGCCCGGCCGGAACGCAGGTGCCGCTGGACACCCACCGGGTCCACTATGACGAGCTCTCCATCTTCTCGGTCTTCCATCACACGCCGGAGACCATCCGGCAAGCGCTCAAGTACCTTTCCGACGGCACGGTGCGGGCCGATCTCCTGGTCACCCGCCAGGCCCCGCTCCGTGACCTGCCGGATATCCTCCGCCAGATGCTGACCGATCAGGACGCGGTGAAAACCGCGATCATTCCCTCATGAGGGTCTGCTCCTTCCTCCCGACGGCGACCGAGATGCTTTACGCCCTCGGGCTCGGCCGCTCGGTCGTCGGCCGGAGCCAGCACTGCATCTATCCTCCTCAGGTGAAGGCGAAACCGGTGGTCGTCTCCAGCCGTGTGAAGAAGATCGCCGCGCAGGACAGCGTCGCCATTCACAACGCCGTTCTCAAGCTTCGCCAGGAAAACGCCCATCACTTTGAGATCGACCTCCCGCTCCTCAAGCGCCTCAAGCCGGATGTTGTGGTCACCCAAAACCTCTGTACGGTCTGCGCCGCCCCTCACTCCGAGGTCTCCCAGGCCATTCACCAGCTCTCTCACCGACCCAAGGTGATCACGCTTCAAGCCCAGCGCTTCGATCAGATCTTCACGGAATTGCGGCGCCTGGGGGAAGAGACCAACCGGACAGAGGCTGCGCATCGGCTGATCCGGAGTTTGCAAGGCCGGCTGGATCGGATTCGTGAGAAGCTCTCCGGCGCCTCCTCACGCCCGCGCGTCTGGTGCTGCGAATGGCTGGAGCCGCCGATGGCGGCCGGACATTGGGTCCCGGAGATGGTAGGAATCGCCGGCGGACAGGACGGTCTCGGAATTCCCGGGAGGGATTCTTCCTGGCTGAAGTGGGACCAGGTGCAAGCTTATGACCCGGAAGTGATCGCCGTGATGCCCTGCAGCTACTCGATCACCCAAACGCTGAAGGAGAAACGCCGCCTCACCCTGCGGCCCGGATGGAAGGATCTAACGGCGGTCAAACAGAAGCGGGTCTTTGCGGTTAACGGCGCCTTCTATCATCATGCCGGCCCTCGCCTGGTCGACGGCGTGGAGCTGTTCGCCCATCTGATCCATCCGGACCTGTTCCCTGACAGCAGATTTGGAATTGCATGGGGAAGAGATCTCCGATAGACTATCCACTAGATCATCGATGGTTCAGCGAATCGTTGCCTACACCTTGTTAGCCGGTTTACTCACGGGCCTGCTTCCCAACGCAGCCCTTGCGGAGGCAAATCCGGGTGTTAAGGTAACTCGAGGGGTGGTGAATGTACTAACCGGGTGGCTGGAGGTCCCTCGCCAGATCGGCCAACGAGAGCATACTGACCCTCCCGTTTACTGGTTCATTCACGGCCTGGTGTCCGGCTTGGGGATGGCCACCGCGCGAACCTTCTACGGCATTTACGATATGATCACCTTCCCATTCCCGCCGTACAACAGCCCTGTCATGGATCCGGAAACGTTGATCCATCCCGGCACCGAGCCCCGCCACCTCGAAAAACTCCCCCCTCCCCAACAATAGAGGCAGGCTCCTATAACTCTCCGAGGTCCAGCAGCATGCACTTGACCGCGCCGCCGCCTTTCTCGAGGAACTCGGAAACATCCACCGGGCACGGGATCACGCCTCGTTCACGCACCTGACCGTACAACTCAACGCTCAGCCCATCCGGCATGAGGAGCACCGGCACTTCCTCTCCGTAGTAATCGGCCGCGATCTGGAAGCTGTTTGCCGCGAAGGATTGCGCATCTTCCCGGCTGAGCGGCACCAGGCGGTCCGCGAAGCGGGATCGCAAGGCCGCTTGAGCCATCGGAGATAGGCCCCCCAGATAGACGAGCAGGTACTCGTGGTGAGGGCCAAAGGGGCAAAGGAGGGTGTCCCCGTGGTAATGCCGCTCATCGATAAGCTCCAGCGGTACCACCTCCAGCGGTTTGACGACGTCGCGCAGAGCCCCTTGCGCCCATCGATCCGATCGGAAACCGTAGATCCTGCGATAGGGCGGTATCCCCAGGCGGAATTCCCAGCGGGGATGCTCGATCCGTCCGTGGGTAAATAGGTAGATCTTCCTCCGAGGGTCTCCCGAGGGATGCCCGACCGGAATGAAATCGGCCTCCCCCTCAAAAAGATACTCCGAGGGGAAATCTTGAACCGATAGCCCCAGCCGCTGGAGAAAGAGCCGGTAATGTTCCACCTCACGCGCCCGGGCGGGATTCAAGTTGCTTAAATAGAAGGTGGAACCGAAACGAAAACCGGCGTTGGCCGGAAATACCGTGCCGGGCAGCTCTTCCACCGGCGGCAGGACGTGAATCTGCACGCCGTGCCCTTGCAAAACGGATTTGAGATTTCCCCACTGGGTTGACGCCCTGCTTCGATCCACCGACTTTCGCCGGCCCAGCCAGTCGCGCGTGTGCGGATTGCTGCCGGACTTGATCCGGAAGAAGGAGGGGTCCCCGAGCAGAACTGCTTGACTCATTCCACTCCCGTCAAATCGGCAGGGACCGTGCGCTCAAGGGACGGCTGTCCTCCAAGACAGCCACCGGGTAGGTGCAGTAATACGGAGAGAAAAGCCCCGCCGGCTTGAAGGAACCGCTTGCCTTGGTCCCGCCGAACGGGAGCTTGCCCGAAGAAAAGATGGTGCCCCGATTGAGATTGACCATGCCGGTATCGATCTTGGGAAGCAACCGCTGGAACCGCTTAAGATTGCGCGTGAAGACAGAGGTGATGAGGCCGTAGGGCACCTCGTTGTTGATGGCCACCGCCTGATCCTCATCCTTGATCTGATAGATCGCCACGTCCGGACCGAACACCTCCTCGCGCCGATACCGGGAGGACCGGCTCCGGTCCGGATTCTCGCAGAGATGGACCGACGGGGTGACGTAGTAACCGCGGCGCTTTCCCCACATGCCGGGGGCCTTGCCCGCGCGCAGGGTTTTAAAACCTTCCTCCTCCGCCAATCTCGCGTATTTCTGAAACTTGGCCACGGCATCGTGGCTGACCAGCGGGCCCATCAAAACGTCCGGCTCGAGGGGATAGCCGATCCGCACGCTATCGACCAGTGGGAGAAACTGCTCGAGAAAGGGCTTCGCAATCCGGCGATGGAGGATGATCCTACTGGTGGCGTTGCAGCGCTGCCCCCCCATGGAGAAGGCGGAGACGGTGATCTCCTTTGCGGCCAAATCCAGCTGGGCATCCTCCAGGACGATCGCAGCATTTTTACCCCCCATCTCCAGGGCAAGGCATTTTTGCGGAGCGTCGAGGGTGGCCTTCCTGATCGCCTGCCCCGCCGCCGTGGAACCGGTGAACAGGATGCCGGCAACGTCCGGATGCGTCACGAGGGCGATTCCGACCTCGGCAGATCCCTGCACCAAGTTGAAAACGCCGGGAGGGAAACCGGCGGCATCGATGCACTCGGTGATGGCCTGGCCGACGAAGGGGGTATACTCGGACGGCTTGAACACCACGGTGTTACCGGTCAGCAACGCGGGGACGATATGGCTCGCCGGGGTGTGGGCAGGAAAATTGAAGGGGCCGATCACCGCCAAGGGGCCCAGCGGCTTGAAGATGCATTCTCCCCGCACGCCGCGGTCCACGGCCACTGAGAAGGAGTGAACCAATCTCAGGCCGGTCATCACCATCTCGTCCACCTTGGAGATGAGCCGGTCGGTCTCGCGGGTCGCCTCCCCGATCGGTTTCCCGGCTTCCCTCGCAATGAGGGTGCTCAGGGAAGTTCTCCGCTGCTTCATCACCCTCTGAAATGCCCGCATCCTTTCGATCCGCTTTTGAAGAGGCAGGCCGCTCCACTTGGGAAAGGCCTTCACCGCCGCCCCCACGGCCGGCCCGACCGCCTCGGCGGAGATGATGATCCGGCCCAGCGGTTCAAACAGATCTCCGGGATCTTCGCTGATCAGCTCCGTCCCTTTGCCGGGCCGGACAAACCGGCCCGCGATGTAATTACCTCGAAAGAGCACAGACATGAGCGTGATCCCCCACTTGCACGTTCAACCGCTGATATCCTCCCGGATTCATCCTGAACCTCCCGCCTGTGATCCTCCCGTGAATCACAACCGCGCGGAAGCCTCCCCCTTCTTCCGTTCCGACCAGATGCTGACCCTCCACCCTCATTCTACTCTCTTTCTCAAGAGGAGACAGATCCAGCCGCAGGCAGGCGGTCCGCCGAACCAATGCAATCTTGCGCAGCGGAGCCGAATAGTAGGGCCCGCCGTCGAACGGCTCCACCTGCGGGATCCGATGGAATCCTACCCGCTCTGCCAGATGAGCGGCTCCCTGTGCGCTCGGATGGATGGCTCCGATGGCCCGCTGAACCGGTTTCGGCAGAAGGGCGCAATAGATCGGCTCGCTCGGGAGAAGAGTGCAGATAAATTCCTTGTTCGTCACGCTCAGCCGATCGGCACGCGCGTACGGCAAACCGGTAAAGACCCGCCCGACCGCCTCCCAAAAAGGGCTCCTGCCGCCGGCCCCCATCGCTCCTCGGTACTCGATCAAGACGTTCCTCTCGAAACGTTCCGGGTGCATCGCCATATAGAGGAAGCGAGCGTAGGAGATCTGCAGGCCGCATCGCTCAGGCAGCCTCCGGTACCTCGGCAAAACCACCAGTCCCCCCACCTCCGTGGGTCCATCCTCCGTGTATCCCATTCTCAAGACGGGATGGGACCGGCGAATGCGCAGCGTCCGGCTTTGCTTGGTGATCGTCTCCTGCGCGAACCAAAGGTGGGGATGCCCCCGTGTCCCATGCTTGGCGATGATGAGAGAGCAGCCCACGATCCTGCCAGCCTTTTCCAGGACAAACAGGTAGCGGGACTCGGCCTTCGGGAGACTGCCCGCAAAGGAATCCCGAGAGGTGTGAAGAAGCTGTCGGATGTACCCTTGATCCGCCGGCAGGTTGTAGGAATCCAACAGCCTCGCCAAGGAGTAAACGCCCGAAAAATCGGCCGGTCCCGCCTGCCGGATTAAAAACATGTCCGCTCCAAGAATTCCTGGTAAAAACGGATGGCCGCCTTGAGCTGTTTGGCGGAGATCGACTCGTTGGGCCGGTGGATGTTCCCTGCCGCCCGGCCCGGTCCGATCACCACCGAAGGGATCCCCACCCGGCTGTACAACCCCGCCTCGGAACAGCCTGCCTTGGCCGCTAAGCGGACCGGGATCTTGGCCGCCCGCAAGGCCGCACGGGCCTGGCGGATCAGGGATTCCTTGCCGTCCGTTTCCAGCGCCGGATTGTCCCGCTCCAGCCGGAACTGCCAGGTCGGGCCCGGGTGCCCCAATCGCTTCCACAATTTTCCCTCGAGACCCTTCACGACCTTCTGGATCGACTGGCCCGGGAGCGAACGCAGATCGAAGGTGAGGGCCCATCCCTCCTTCCCTTCCTTTAACTGAGTCGCGTTCCAGGTCAGATGGGGGGGATCAAACGCACGATCCTGAATCTTCTGCAGGGGAGCCATGAGCGGCTCGATCGTTTGGAGGGACCAGACCACCTCCTCCCAAGGCAAGGTTCCGTACCAGCCCGCAGGCACCCGCTCGACGCGAATCTTTTGTTGGGGGCTGGTGCGGAACACAACCTTCGGCCGATCCGGTAGGCAAAAGCGGATCCGGGCAGAGGCGGGAATCATGTTGTGGCCCTCGCCCCCCTCCCAGGAGAGGACTGCCACCTTACCGAATTTCTTCTGGAGCTCCTGGAGGAAGCGCACACTCAGGCCGATGGCGTTGACTCCCAGATGAGGTGTGCTGGAGTGACTGGCCTGCCCCTGAAAGGTGACTTCATAGACCCATTGTTCCGAGTTCGGCCGGAAGAGCCCGCGCGTGCGAAAGGTGATCTCCACGACTGCCAACCCCTTGTGCCGGGTCACCAACGCCAGATCCGACGGCTCACCCACCAGGGCCATCTTCGGACGGGCCAAATCCCCCTGGCAAAAACGGGCAGCGCCCCTCAGCCCGGACTCTTCGCCGAAGGTTCCCGCCAGCAGCACCGGTCGCTTCATCTCGGACCGCTTGAGGCGGCTCACCGCCAGCAGCTTGCACAATAAATCCAGTTTGGTATCCGCGACGCCGAGCCCGGTCCATCTGTCCCCGCGAACCGTCAGCCTCCAGGGATCCCCTCCAGCCTTGGTCCAGAGGCGAGGATCTCCCGGCGCTACGGTATCCAGGTGCGTCGTCAGAAGAAGAGGATCCTTCCCCTTTCCAATCCAGCCGATGACATTCATGAAGAGGGTTTCTCCCGTCCGGCTCTCTTGGTAGGAGACCTCCAGGCCCAGCTTTCGGAATAGGCTTCCCACGTACACCGCACACTCCGCGTTGCTTTCCCAGGTGACGGTGTTGAAGCGGATCAGCCGCTTGGCTTCGCCGGCTAAATCAAACGGGATGGGGGCGGCCATACTTCACTCATCATGCCATCGACTCCGAGGCGAGCGTATCGTTTTAGGTCCGATGACGTGCGGACGGTCCAGACGACGATCTGCAGGCCGGCCTGATGGACCCAATCGACGGTCTGCCGGTTCACCCAGCGCCTGTAACCGACAAAACCGGTGAGCCTCATTCGGTGCGCCTGTGCAATGGCCTTGCGCGTGATGGGAACGCGGAATCCGGTCACCCGGAAAAGGGGATGCTGCGGCAGCAGCTTCCGCCACCGGCGAAGGGATGCATCGTGGCCGGCCAGAAGAACGGTTTGGTGCAACCAGCCTGATCTTTTCACGATTTGGGCCAATTCCTCCTCGTAAGAACCCTGCTTCACATCGAGGAACGCCTTCACCCGTCTGGAGCGGCACAGGGCCAGGGCCTCGGAAACCTGCGGAATCGACTTCGGGAGATCAGTTGCGCGACCCGGCATCGGATCGTGAAGAACCACCCACACCCCATCGGCGGTGCGGCGAACGTCCATCTCCACCGCCCGAGCACCCCGGGCGATGGCCTGCCGAAATGAGGCCAGCGTATTCTCCGGTGCATGCCTCGGATCTCCACGATGGGCGACGAGCCACACGCCACCATGATATCATAATCTTCATGTTCAGCTATCCAAGGGAGGATGGGAGGCACTCGCCACGGGTCCTGTCGTCGGGCAGCCCGACACCACCCGTGGCTGTTCCCAAACTTTGGGCATTGGCCTTGGCTGTCATGCTGGTTGGATGCGGTACACTTCCCGTTCCTCTGCGGGCAACCTCCCCGCAACCTCTCGCCCCGGAATTGGCCGGCGCTTACGACTATCCACAACTGCCGCTGAAGGCTGTCGGGGAATCTACGCAGAGCCGTTCCGGCTACTCCTTCCATAGACTGCAACTGACCGGACCGGACCCCATGAAACCGATTCGCATCGATTGGTACAAGCCAAATCGATCAGTCCGTTGCCCGGCAATCCTCATGTCGCCGATCCTGGCCGGGAATGACCTTTTCGTTCGGGAATTCGCCGCGTTCTACGCTGCGCGAGGGCTGCACGCCGTGATCGTCTACCGCCAGAAGGAGGTCTTCTCGGCGGATCGCCCGCTGCAGGACGTGGAAACCCACCTGCGGGAAACGGTGGTGGAGCTGCGGCGCGCCTTGGACTGGATGGAAACGGAGGAATCGATCGATTCTCAGCGCATCGGCACCTTCTCCATCAGCCTGGGAGCCATGCTCACCTCTGTTTTGGCCGCCGTCGAACCCCGCGTGCGCTGCTCCGTTCTGGGCCTGCCGGCCGGTCATCTGCCGGAGATCATCATGACCTCCCAGGATAAGGGGATCCGGAAGAGGCGCAGGGCCTATTTAGAAAAGCATGGGTGGAGCAAGCAACAGGCGTTGGAAGAATTAAAAAGGGTTGTTCGCACCGAACCGCTGAATTTTGCCGGTACGGTGGACCCAAGGAAGGTACTGATCATCGTGGGGCTATTCGATCGGGTGCTGGGATTCCGCCGATCGCTGAACCTTTGGCGGGCCATGGGCCGGCCTCGCTTGATCCTGCTGCCGACCGGGCATTACAGCGCTTATCTTGCCACCCCGTACCTGAAGCTGGTCACCTACTCGTTCTTGAGACGAGAACTGAACAAATCCCCCAGATCCACCTGAAGGTAACGGCGGCTTGCCGCCGGATGGTGACCCGAGGCATTGGCGACCCACATCTGAGGATAGGCGTAGACGACGCTTTGGATATTGTTGGCAGGTGCAACCGCCCGGGCGATGGCCATCGCCACCTCAGGATCGAGGACTCCTTGAAACTTGAGCAGGAGCGACCCTTGCCCGCAGTAACGGACCTCGTACGCGCTGGATCCCCGCGGAGATTCCAAGCCAGGCAGGGATGGCTTTCCATTCGAGGCCAGTTGAAGGTTCCGCACCTCCGGATCCAAGGCCCAATCGGAGCGGAAGATGGCGTTGGGCACATGCAGGCCGAAGGGGACCGTCGGCTCCTGGTCCATCCGAAAAACGGCACAGCGACTTCGGGTCGTTTCCAGCGCCGCGGCGCTCTTGCCCTTGGCGTCCCCAAAGAGGTAGTTGTAGCCCCCGGTCCGCGGGCCCGACTGCACAATCTCGACCGCCTTATCCAGATCGTCTGCCTCCTCCAGAACCCGACGCAACAGGAACGGCATCGGAATTCCCTGCAGGCTCGCATCCACCGTCCTCGCACCGATCTCGCCGACGGAGATCCCCTGCTGATTGATCCCGGTGATCACGCCGATGAATCCCAACCAGCCGACGTTGACGAACGGATGGCCGCCCTTCGGCTCATAAACCATCAGGGCGGCGTAACTTTGCACGCCGGATTGAATCGCCCAGTCCAGATTCCGAATGTGAATGAACCGCCCGTCGCGAGTGGCGGTGCCGGACGCCGCAAAGCTTGCGCAGGTCGCGGAGGTTAAATCCGGCAATGCGTGAATCCTCTGCAGCGTCTTCAGCGGAATCCCGGAGCCATCCGCCAAGCCCTGCATCTCCTCCAGGATATGGGCCGGCACAAACGGTTCCATCTGGCCCCAGGCCCGATCCAACCTTTTTCGAACCATCCAACGTCCCAGGCCGGGAATGCCTGCCTGCCGATCCGCAAAGGCCATGATATTCTTCACGGAGGCCTGCACCTGCGCCCGCAGCAGCGACCCATGCTGGTAGCCCATGTCGTAGGGGGATCCCTGTAGACGAATCACCGGTAAATCCCCGATCCATTGCAGCTCTCCGGAAGGGACGGTGGCCAAGATCGGGATCGGTTTCCCGGGGACAGAGGCGCACCCGGTGATAAGAAACAGCGAAGTGACAGCCACGAGAAGGAACCTATTTCCTTGCACGTTTGCTCTTATAGAGGCTGCCCAGCAACCGAAGATCTTGAACCATCAAGTTCCCGAAGTTAGGGCCGTACCAAGTCATCGAGGCCTCGTACGAACCTGCCCGGTACTGTTCCGACGTCACGGCAAACCCCAGGTAACCGTTGGCGTATCCGAACAGGAGCGGACGAAGGCCCTGCTCGGTGAAGCGTTGCTTGAGCCGTATCCCCAACTGCGCCGTCATCTCAGCCGGAAGGGGAACCAGCACCAGATCCTCCAAGCCTGCCGCATCAACTGACCAATCTCCGAAGGGATCGGAATGGGGCCCAGGCGAATCTGCGCGGGCGGAAGCTGGAACCATCCGCCCCAAGCCGATAGATCCGCCTTGGCATGGGCCTCGATCCGGCTGATCAGCGCCGTCGTCCCTTCCGCCAACAATCTTCCGAAACGCTCGATTCGCTCATCGGGAACATTTCCCAGCGTGTCTCGAGGCCGGACATCGCCCGCGGCCCCATTGATAAACAGACAGACCGCTCCCGGATAAGTCACCTCGATGAGTCGGCACAGTTCGCCCGGGAAATCGGCGCTGAACCTGAAATCCCGTGAATCCATCAAGGTCGCGCGAACCGCCGCGCTGACCAAGACCGCATTGGGATGTCTGTCTTGGCCTTCCAATAAAAGAACCGCCACGCTGGGATCGACCAAGCCTCCCGGGGTGGCGCGGTTCTCCACCGACCCTTGCAGAAGCTGTTCGTCTGATGCCATCCCCCAGGTCACCGGCTTCCGGTTTTCCACCGCTTGCTTCACAGCCCAACGCAGCCTGGCCGCGATTCCCTCCTCGATCTTGGCGTTGTAGGCACCGAATACCTGCTCGTACAGGAAACCCTTGACGATCGCGCCTGTCCCTGAATGGGTGTGCGTGGTGGTCAGGATGATCGCCTGCCGGGGAATCTTCTGTTCGGCTGCAATCGCCTGCAGGATCCTCTCCGCCAACGGGCTGGGAAAGGCCCACAGGTCCGCCGAGACGATCACCACCGTATCCTCTCCATCACTGAGGGCCACCGCACGCACGTACAAGGGATCCCGAATTCCGGTGGAGGGTTTCCCGCGGCGCTGACTGTAGCCTGCCAAGGGAGTCCCCACGGGCGGCGTAATCTCCACCCTGGCCGCTCCTGCTGTCAGCGAGGTGGACGCCTTCATGCGGATCTGCCTCCCGACCCGCTCCATCACCGAGGAAGCGGGAGTGGTCGATGGATGGAGGAGGGTGCACCCCGCAAAGATCGCCAGCAGGATGCAAAGGGCCGATCGGGAATAACTCCTGGGATTCATCAAATCAGGATCTCTTTTTGGGGTAATGCGCCTCGACGACCGTCTTGAGCCCGCCGCGCACGTTGAATTCGCCCGTCACCACCGCCCACGCTGGCGACACCGCCGTCACAAAATCTTTGAGGATGCGATTGACCGCGTTCTCCTGAAAGATGCCGACGTTGCGGTAGCCGTTCACGTAGTACTTCAGGGACTTGAGTTCCACGCACCATTTCCTTGGGCTGTAGCGAATCCGCACGATCCCAAAATCCGGCAGACCGGTCCGGGGGCAAACGGAGGTGAACTCGGAGATCTCGATGGTCACCTCGTAGCCCGGGTACTGGTTGGGCCAACACTCCAGGGTAGGTAGCTTGGTTCCGATTCCGGACTCGGCGTGTCGTTCGGTGTACATTCTATCTCACCCCCTAGACGACTTCCAGGGCGACGCACTTGAGATAACGACTCTCCGGATGCGTCAGCACAACCGGATGATCGCGAGACTGGGCCCGGCTCTCCAGGAAGCGGACCGTCCGATGGGCGTCGCGGCTGGCCTCGCGCAAGATCTCCCCAAAGATCTCTTCGGTGATCAAATAGGAACAGGAGCAGGTGATCAGCACCCCGCCGGGATTGAGAAGCCTTAAGCCCCGCAGGTTGATCTCCCGATATCCCCGCCAGGCATCCCGGATCTCACCCCGGTTCTTCGCGAAGGCCGGCGGATCCAGGATGATAAGATCGAATTTGTCCCCTTGCTTCTCAAGTTCTCTCAGCCGGTCAAAGACGTTGGCCCGCTCCGCCTTGACCCGTACCTGTCCGTTCAATCGCAGATTCTCATTCAAACGTTCCACCGCTGCGGCGGAGTCCTCAATGGCCAACACCTCTTCCGCATTCTCCGCCACCTGCAAGCTGAATCCCCCCTGGTAGGCGAAGGCATCCAGCACCCGTCCCCGCGCATAGCCCTTAGCCCAGAGTCGATTCTCCCTTTGATCCAGGTAAAATCCAGTCTTGTGGCCTTCCAGAACATCCACCCAGAACCGGCATTTCCCTTCCTGGATCTCTATACGTTCCGGCAATTTTCCGTGAATCAACCCCTTCTCCTGAGGAAGCCCCTCCAGCGCTCGAATGGAGGACTCGTTGCGAGCCACCACAGCGCAGGGCCGAACCTGCTCGACCAGGAGTTCCAGGATCATCGGCAACACCTTCTCGATCCCGAGGCTTAAGCTCTGCAGGACCAGCACCTCCCCGTACCGATCCACGATCAGCCCTGGGAATCCGTCCGCCTCCGAAGAGATCAGCCGATAGGCGTTGGAATCCCGAACCACCCGCTGACGAAATGCCAGCGCCTGTTGGATCCGCCCCGCCCAAAAATTCCGGTCGATCGGCTCCTCCGCGTTGTCGGTCAACCAACGCAGGGTGATCTTTGAGGCGGGATTGCAAAAGGCCTGCCCGAGGGGACGGCCATCCGCCGCTTTCACCTGGACGATCTGTCCGGCCGCAGATCCGTCGACCGCCTGCAGATCATCTCGGTAAATCCAGGGGTGCCGGCTGCGATGCCACCGCTCCCCCTTCGCCGTCAGCATCACCTCACCTGCCATCGGACCTCCCGCATCTTTTCAGGACCACCCTCGGGGTGGTCCTGCACCTGCTCGGAGGTCACCGCTACCCTGCGATGGGGATGCACGGTGGCGCAGGAGTAGCGGAAACCACTTATTTTGTCGCCCACTCGCCGGAGGGCAGCTGGATCTTCTCTCCAGATTCGGCCCGTTCCCGCTGTTCCTGAGCGAATGTCGCACGCACCGTTGCAATCGCTTCCGGCGGCAACCCTTTCTCCCTCACCTGCCCCTGGTAGATCGTCTCCCGATCCCGGTTCTCCGCATCCACCAAGGACTGAACCTCCGGTCCGCCACCCAAAGCAGCCACGTGCCCCTGGTTGTCCTCGCCGATCAACCCTTGAGACTTGTAGGTTTTCAGCTGGTCGAAGCGATCCTTCCTCGAATTAACCGCCTGAAGAACCTCCGGGCTTAAACCCTCAGCCCAAGCAAACGGGACAAACCACTCGCCCAATCGGGACTGAGGCTTCTGGGCCGCGCGAGATCCACCGCCGCTGACCATATCCTCGATCGAATGGGCCTCCTCTTTGATCTGCCGGACATCAATGGTCAAGTGGGCCTCGATCTTGATCGGCCGGTTTGGATCTCCAGCCACCGTCGCCCGGCAACCCAAGATCCCCACCAACAACAGCATTCCCAACCATCTTTCATTCATGTGATCTCCTCCTTATGATTGACTTAAAGTTTTTAACAGGTCGAGACTGCCTTTCGGGATCCGAATCTTCAAATCCAGAAGATGGTCTCCATCCAGGAGCAGCTTCAAAAGATAGTCCTCCCCCTCCGTCGACATCGATAGATGACCTACATTAAAATGAAACGTTCCCTTGGCGCTCAACGCCTTGAGCAGCATCGCACGGGCATCCCCCGCAGGCATCATCCCCACCAGGCGCCCGAGAACCTCGCTGTTCAGATCTCCGCCAGGTTTCAGTGACAACAAGTTGAGAACCACCGATTCAGCGGCAAGGCCTTTTCCCTCCACCTGGACTGTCCCGGTCATGAGGCCGCCAGCCTTCCACTCCCCCTTGGCCAGGGTGTAGTCCAACGCGCCGAGATCCAGCCGCGCCACCTCCCCCCGAGCCGTCCAACGATGGAACCCAGTCTGCCATGAATAGAGGGCCACATCCAAGTCCTTCGCCACGACAATGGAACGGACATCCTTGCTCCTCCAAGTGGCCCGGCTGATCTTAATGCTTAAGGGCAGATGGAACTTCAACTGTTCCAGGAGGAGTTGCGTCCCCGGAAAGTTTCTTTGCACCTGGGCCGTGATCCAACGGGAGGCTGTTCTCGTGCCTCCGGGGCTTTCCAGCCAAATGATAAACCCCCACAGCCCCAACGCCACGAGAAGGATGAGTGTAACAAGCCGACGGAGGAATCGCATCGAAAGTGTTGTATTATAACATCCCGTGGACCCCACAGAGGCGCAGATCCGGGAAATCGAACGACAGCTTTACACCTCGGCGCAGGCGCAGTGGAACGAGGTCTGGCGTTCTCATCGATGGGAATTCCAGGTGCTGCGGTGGTGTTTGGGTGATCCGGCCCTGCGCACCCGAATCCTCCGCTTCATCGATTGCCTTCCCGCCCTGACCGATGCGCGGGACGTGATCCGGCATCTGAGGGAATATTTCCCGGAGCGGGAAGGCCGCTTACCTGCAGCGCTTCGACTGGGATTGGCCGCGACGCGCCCCAGCTTGCTCACGGCCCCCGCGGTGGCCGCGGCGACCCGCCGCGTCGCCACCGGGATGGCCCGCCTGTTCCTCGCAGGGGCCACCCTCGAGGATGCCGCCGGGCCCCTGCGGCAGATGGAGACCTCCGGCTTCCGGATCACGGTGGACCTGCTGGGAGAGACGACGGTGAGTCAGGCGGAGGCCGACCGCTACACCACCAGCTACCTTGAACTGATTCAGCGCTGGAGTTCCTCCCTCGCCTCACCCGTTCATCTCTCCCTCAAGCTCTCCTCGCTGGCCTTCCCCTTCGATCCGATTGATCCGGAAGCAGCCTGGCGCCAGGCCGCCCCCCGCCTGAAATCCATCTTCCAGGCCACCTTGGACAAGGGCGGCTTTCTGAACATCGACATGGAGCAATATTCCTTGCGGGATCTCACCCTGCTCTTGACACAGCGACTGCTGGAGGAATATTTCCCATCCGCATCTTCCATCGGTGTCGTGATCCAAGCGTATCTCAAAGATTCCGAGGAGGTCACGCGGCGGTTCATCCAATGGGCCAAGCAGCGCGGCACCCCGATCACGGTTCGATTGGTGCGGGGGGCCTATTGGGATTCCGAGGTGATTCAGGCCCGCCAGCGGGAATGGCCCTGCCCGGTCTATACCGAGAAACGGGAAACGGATGCCTGCTTCGAGCGGCTCACCGACCTGCTTCTCGAAAACCATCCGCACGTCCGGATCGCCGTCGCCACCCACAATCTGCGTTCCATCGCCCGCGCCATCGTCCGTTCTCGGCAGCTGAAGGTCCCGCAGGAACGATGGGAATGCCAGGTGCTTTACGGAGTCAACGAGGCGGTGCATCGAGCGGTCCTCCGGTTCGGAGTCCCGGTCCGGGTGTACACGCCGATTGGAGAATTGATTCCGGGAATGGCTTACCTCGTTCGCCGGATCCTGGAGAACACCTCGCAGACCTCCTTCCTAGCCGCTGGTCTGATCCCCGCGGAGGAACTATCCTATGAGCTTTAAAAACGAGCCGCTCACCGATTTCTCCATCGCAGCCAATCGAGCGGCCTTTCAAGAAGCCCTGGCCCGCCTCCGCTCATCGCTGGGGAGGAAAATTCCTCTGCTCATCGGATCGCAGCAGATCCTTCCACACCAGTGGATGCCGCGCCGGAATCCCTCCCATCCGAATGAGCTGGTGGGGTTGATCGCCCGGGCCGAATCGATTCATACGGATCAGGTCCTGGCACAGGCGGAGTCGGCCTTCCCGGCCTGGCGAAGGGTTCCTTTGCCGGAGCGGGCGGCCATCCTCCAGCGCGCGGCGCGGCGGCTGAGGGAACGCCGCTTCGAACTGGCCGCCTGGGAGGTGATGGAGGTCGGAAAAAACTGGGTCGAGGCCGATGCCGACGTCGCCGAAGCGATCGATTATCTCCATTACTACGCCGACCAGATGCTGCAGCTTCAAGATCAAGCACCGCTTGCGCAGGTCCCCGGCGAACGGAACCTCTACCGGCGCGAACCGCTGGGGCCCGGCGTCGTCATCTCCCCTTGGAATTTCCCCCTCGCCATCCTGACCGGCATGACCGCAGCCGCCCTCATCACCGGAAATTGCGTCATCCTCAAACCGGCCGAGCAGTCGTCGATCGTGGCCTTCCATCTGGCGCAGATCCTCCGTGAGTCCGGCGTTCCGCCCGGCGCGCTGCAATTCCTCTCCGGGATGGGGAAAGAGATCGGAGAGGCCCTGGTCCGCTCGGAAAAGATCCGCTGGATCGCCTTCACCGGTTCCCGTGAGGTGGGCTTAAAAATCCTCCACACCGCCTCGGAGTTGGCCCCCACTCAAGGATTCGTCAAGCGGGTCATCGCCGAGATGGGAGGCAAAAACGCCATCCTCATCGATCAGGATGCCGACCTGGATGAAGCGGTCCTGGGAGTGGCCGCCTCCGCCTTCGGCTACTCGGGGCAGAAATGTTCCGCCTGCTCCCGCGTGATCGCCCTGCGGCCGATCTTGGAGCGTTTCCTAGACCGCCTGATCCAAACCACCCAGTCCTTGCCCATCGGAAACGGGGAGGATCCCTCCACTGTCATCGGCCCTCTCGTGGACGAGGCGGCGAAGGAAAAGGTCCTCCGTTTCATCGAGATCGGGAAAAGCGAGGGAAGGCTGGCCTTTCAGGGGACATTGCCGGCCGGACTGCAGGGGTTCTTTGTCCCACCTGCCATCTTCACCGATGTCAAACCGGAGAACAAGATCGCCCGGGAGGAAATCTTTGGGCCGGTCTTGGCGGTGATGGCCGCCGACTCCTTCGAGGAAGCGCTGGAGATCGCCAACAACGTCCCCTATGCCCTGACCGGCGGCCTTTATTCCCGGTCGCCCCGCCACATCGAGCAGGCGGCGGAAGAATTCCGCGTCGGGAATCTTTACATCAATCGGAAGATCACGGGGGCCGTGGTGGGCCGGCAGCCTTTTGGGGGATTAAGGCTTTCTGGGATCGGCTACAAGGCAGGCGGTCCGGATTATCTCCTTCAGTTTCTACAGGCTCGAACGATCACTGAAAACACCACGCGTCACGGCTTCTAATCCTTTCTCCTGCCAGCCAAGAAGACCGGCACGAGACCGCCCCCCTGGCTGATATTCACCACGGGCCGATCGGAACAGCGCCCCACGAAGCTGACCCCGCGCGGTGTGGCCGTGATCCCCAACGTGACGTACCGCTCCTCCACCTTGGGACGGCCGCGCTCTTCCAGCACCATGATCGGCGCCTTTAGGATCGGCACCTGCTGCTGAACCACCCAAGTTCCCGATTTTTCCACCGCGCAGCCGACCGCCTCCTCCCAGGCAGAAGAGGTAACCGCATCCCCCACGACCACCCCTTCCCCTCCGTAGCCCCGGTTGGGTTTTAAAACCAGCTTGTCTTTGTTCTCCCTCATGTAGGGAACCAGGTCGATCTCGTGGCCTTCCGGATCGGTCGTCTTGCGCTCCTGAATCAACCGCGTCCAGGGCACATGCCGCCGGGCCGCCTTCACCTCCAAGGGACTGAAGTACCCGGAGAAGATCGGGTTGGAAAGCAGCTCGCAGAGGCTTTTGTGGTCGAACTCCCCAAAGACGGTCGAGATAACTTGATTGCGGGCGAAGGCCGTCTCGATCCCATCCACCGATCCTCCGTGCGTCTTGATGGAGACCACCTCCTCCAACTGGAAATCCCGGTACAGGACATCCACCGGCTCCCCCTTCAGAACCAGCTCCTCTCCCCGCCCCTCGATGTCGCGGGGATCGCCCAGCACGGCTGGGACTCCCTTCGAATCGAAAAAGGAGCGGATGCGGGAGAATTCATCGCATCCCCCCGCCACGGTCTCCCGCCGCTCGATTAGGCCGACCCGGCAGGTGGGCCGCTCAATCGCCCTCGCGTGCGCTTGAAGCTCCTGCAGCAGCAGCTGGCGATAGTCGGAGGGAAGGGTCAGCGAGTATTCCGAAAGGGATTCCTTGAGCCTCGGGATGAGGTGCTCCTCCAGGATCTCCGCCGCTGCCGGCACGAGATAGATGCACCCCACGCCGACGGCGTTGAACTCAATGATCTGGAAATCGGAAAACTGCGCTTCCGGGTGGGGGCCCAGATTGGTGTCGAACCGCTCGAAGATCGTCTGCGGCCGGGGGATGCCGTCGGGGCAACTGGACTTGAGCCAGATCAGTTCGTTCTCTCGAAGGGGAAGGATTGCCTGCAGCGTGGGATCTTCGAAATAGTGGGCCAGGATCCGGTTGACGGTCCTGCGGATCCCGCGGAAGAAGGTTTTGAGGTACCGGGCCACCTCTGGGGTGAAGACCCAGGGGGTCAGAGCGACGGGAATCATCTCCTGACCGTTCTGTTCCTTTTGAAGCAAAAGCCCCCGTTCCTTGATCTGGGCCCGAACCGCCTCCGCGATCTCGGTGAAGGAAGCCTCCGGCTGACCCTCCAGCGCCGAGAGGATCTTTTCCGCAACGGCCGATTCCCTCTTTTTCAGTCGGACACCACCTCCTCTATAGGGAAGTGTACCTCATTTTACTCGCCGATGACCTTAATCAGCACCCGCTTGCGGCGGCGCCCGTCAAACTCGCCGTAAAAGATCTGCTCCCACGGTCCGAAATCCAGTTTCCCCTTCGTGATCGCCACCACCACCTCCCGGCCGAAGATCTGTCGCTTCAAGTGGGAATCCCCGTTGTCCTCGCCGGTGAGGTTGTGCTTGTAGCGCTTCACGTCGTAGGGAACCCACTTCTCCAGGAACTCCGCGAAATCCTGATGCAGGCCCTCCTCGTCATCGTTGATGAAGACGGAGGCGGTGATGTGCATGGCGTTGACTAGCACGAGCCCTTCCTTCACGCCGCTCTTCTGCACCGCCTCCTCCACCTGCCGCGTGATGTTGACGAACTCCTGCCGCTGCTTCGTGCTGAACCAGATCTCCTCCCGGTGCGATTTCACGGCGAAGGATTCCTCACAGCGAGTAGCCCGACATCTCCTCCGAGTACCTCACATTCGTCCGGTGTCCCCAACTTCGGGGAGCGTTTTCATGCCGAAAACTCACTCAGCTTGGATGCAAGATCCTCATAGGTAAACTGTAGCCTTACGGCCCAAGTCTGAGCATCCCGAATCTTCACTGTTCCCATCCGGTGCCCACTTGCTACTATCTTGCCGTCTGGCGAAAAAGAGAGGGAATAAGCAATGCTATCGAACCCGTTCTGCGGGATAACCCTTTTCAAATTCCATGTCTGAACATCCCAAAATCTCACCTTGCCAGCATAATTGCCTTGGCCGCTACCACAACTCACAAATGTTTGACTATCAGGTGAAAAAGCAATTGCATCCACCGAATAGGAGTGCTTCAGTTTCCGGTGCAAACTCCAGTTCCGAGTATCCCAGACATCCACACCGTTGTACCTTCCAACCGCTAAGAATTTACCATTGGGAGAGAATGCAACGGGGGGTGAAGGTGCCGTGTCGCCTAACGTCTGTTTGAGTGTCCACATCTCTGTGTCCCAGACTCTTACGTAGGCCCCGCCAGTCACAACTAGTTTCATGTCAGGAGAAAAGGCGACAGATTTCACTGACTCTTCAGTCTTGCCTTGAACGGTAAGCGTACGTTCCAATGCCCCCATCCGGATATCCCAGAATTTCACCTCGGGACGGGATACCGTCGCCAAGGTTTTCCCATCTGGAGAGAAGGCAATCGACCTGATGTGCTCATTGCACTTTAACGTTTGCTTTAGCTCCCACGTTGAGGTATCAAGCAGAAGGATATGAGTTGGGTGTAGAACTGCCAAGATATTTCCATCAGGAGAGAATGCAACTGAAGGAGGCGGTGGAGGACCCGCTACGGTGCCTTGCAGGTTAGCGAGGAAGGCAACAAAAAATACGAACGCCCTTCTAACCCACTTTCGGGATTTCATTAGACCTGTTGCGTAATTGACGATGCCGATGATATATCCATTTGAGCGTTCTTCATGCCTGGGCCGTTGCCAGCCGGAAGTTGGCCAGAGCGGCTACGTTCCAACAAAAGGAGGGCGTGATACATCCGATGAATGAGCTGGGAATGGCGGACGTGAGCGATCAGACGTTCTTCCGGCTTCATCCGTCTCGAAAGCCGAACGAGCGCTTTCCGATCCTTTTCTAAAACTCTCGACCCTTTCATCATGGAGCGCTTTTCTTCATGCAAACTTAAGTATACCGCACCTCTCCTCCGAGTCCCTCACATTCATCTGGCATCCAAATGTTTGAACGTGGAGTTGATTCATCGGTTAATCACGACGCTGTTCCCGGAGTCGAAGCTTGGGGGAATATGCCTCTTAGTGGGTTTACACAAGCCACACGTTCCGCGACGGAATCTCATGGGTACCTACTGAAGTTGAAGGCGGCCCCGCAAAGCTTCCCGAACATGGCCCACAACCTGGACGGAGCGCTTCGCCTCTTCACGGATAGCAAACTCACCGGGATAGCGAAATTCGACCGCATAGGGTTCCAGATAGGTCAGGTCGGATTTCAACAATTCCAGGGTCGAGTCTGCCCGTTTCGCCAACTCAAGAAGGTCAAGCAGATCATGAGTTTTTGGAAAAGCGATGCGGTGACAGGTCAGGAAGGCCTTCAGATACTTCTCGGCACACTGCTGCGCATGAAAGCATACGGCATTACTGAGGTTGGGTTTGCGCTTTCGAACGAGCGTCCGGGCCGCCTCATAATCTTCCTCCGCCTTTACGACCCAATCACGAACGTCGAGGCGAAGCTTCATAGAGGATCTTGCCCGTTTTCAGGACTTCTCGAGTGAAAGGACAGAAATACGAGGTCAGCCGCTGCCGGATCTCTTCCGGCGTCCGCACCACAAAATCAATCGGAAGGGGCCGCTCCGGGAAAAGCGCGTGCAAAGACCGTACCCGGTCACTCCAGCGTTTGCGTGTAGGCATGACGACGAGGAAATCCAGATCGCTGTCCTTAGTAGGCCTG
>JAHFFF010000003.1:30910-31372 GCA_023248095.1 Candidatus Omnitrophota bacterium
GTAGGCCTGCCAGAAGCATATGAGCCGAACAACAAGATCTGGCGAACCTGCGGGAAAGCTGAGACAATGCGCCCCACAGCCTGCTTTAAGAAAGCTTTCGTCCCAGCGTCGTTGCGCACATCATGCTTCTGAATGTTTCTCATGCAGACTTTAGTATACCATTCCTCTGCCTATGCCATAGCCCCCTGCTCGGTGGCGCCGAGAGAATCCTGGCATTCCAGAACAACGGCCGCCCATAGGTTTGGAGAAACAGGCGCTTCACGGGAACTATTCTTCCGATGCGAGTAACACGCGGGTTGCTTTCTCAAGGTCGGGAAGTTTCTGCTGAACGATGTCCCAAATGACCTCGACATTGACACCGAAATATTCATGGATCAGGATGTCTCGAAGCCCGGCGATCTTCTTCCAATCCAGACCCGGATATCGAGCTCGAATATCTTCCGTAAGGTGTTTAACTGCTCT
>JAHFFF010000077.1 GCA_023248095.1 Candidatus Omnitrophota bacterium
TCCGTCAGCCCCTGGGTGGCTTCTGTCACCATGAGCAGAACGTCCGCTTCCGCCAGCGCTTCGCGGGCCGCCCGGACCTGGTGTTTTCCAAGCAAAGTTTTCGGCCCGCGGTAAATCCCCGGCGTATCGAGGAACAATAATTGCGCGTTGGGCAGGGTGAGGATCCCCAGCAGCCGGTCTCGGGTCGTTTCCGGCTTGGGCGAGACGATGGCGATCTTCTGCCCGAGGAACCGGTTCAGCAGCGTTGACTTGCCCACATTCGGCCGCCCGAAGATCGCCACCGTCCCGCAGCGGTGAACCGCGGGTCCTTGGGAGTCCAGCTTATTCATGCGATCGCTTGGAATGCTTGGTCAGCCAATCAGCAACGTCCTGGACGGTGACTTGGTGTCCGATGATCTTAAGGATAAGGGCCACCTTTGCCTCCTGCGAGCAGACGACCTGAAATCCGTTCATCTTCAACATCGTTCGCAAACAGGCCAAAGCCATTCGCTTATTGCCGTCAACAAAAGGGTGATTGCGTGCAAGCGATTCCGCTAAGGCGGCTGCTTTTTCAAAAAGGGTGGGATAAAGGTCCTGACCTCCAAACGAAGCTCGCGGTCTGGCGAGCGCAGACTGAAGCAGGCCTTCATCACGGATTCCAAAGGTGCCGCCTGTTTCCTCAACGACCCGTCGATAGAGCCAAAGCGTCTGCTTATAACCCAGATAATTCACTGGGCGAGGCGCTTGAGAGCAGGCAAGTCTTCTTGGATGGTTTGATCAACGATCCGTCGGAATTCCGGCGTTACCACGTCGTTGGCAAATTGTGCCTCGAGGAGATGGATCGCTTCCTCGAGAAGTTTGGACTGTGGAATGCGGCTCTGTTCGGAGAGCCGCTTGAGCGTTCGAACCTCTTTCTGACCCAGTTTGGTAGAGTACTTGATCTGCATGGGGGCCCTCCCGTCTCTACCTGGAATATACCAGAAATTACATGACAAATCAAGACTTTGGAAGAAAATGCTGCGGGGTGCCGGACTAATCGGAAATGGCGATGACCAGGTATCCCTGCTGCTGCACGGAAAAGGTCCACTGACCAACCGGCTCCATTTCCTCCGGGGGCAGCTCCAGGCTACCGGTCTGGGCCGCGAGGATCAGGCGCGGGAAGGTCCATCGAAACGGTTCACCCATTTGGTAAAGAATCAGCGGCAGCCTGACATTGAATGGGGGTTGGTTCCCCAGCGCCCGGTCCCAAAGGATGACGCCCGGTTTTTTCTGCGCTAAAACCCGTGGTTGCGTGAAGACTTCATCGTAAATCTTGAAGCTGCCCGCAAGGCCAGTGAGGGATCGACCCTTCTCCATGAGTGGGTTGACCACATCAGCTAGGTTAGCCTGCCAGTAGACATGGATGACGAAAGGCAGCTCCAGCACCAGGAGATTCCTCGCCCCTTCCGGAGCCCTGCCTTTTTCCGATGGATAGGCCTTCTCGAACCCCTCCCGGGAGAGCAGCTGCAGGCCGAGAGATTTTTCCTTTGCGAACAAGAAGGGTTGACGAGGCAGTTGTTCAGGCCGCTGTATCTCCGCCAATTTTTCAAGCTTATCGATCATCCTTTCCTGGAATGACATGTAGGCCTGCTCCACTTTTTTCCACTGGGCAGAGCGGCTCAATCCTGAAATGCCATTCCGTGGGCGCCAGACGTGAAAGAGGTTCTGATGCCCACGCCACGAGAGGCCTTCCGCTCCATCCCGGATGTCCAGGTGGATGGGCGGCCGAGCTGGCAATGAGGCGAGGTCCTTGCCCAAGGTGAAGATGCCGATTACCGGAAACCTCTTGTAATCCGTCTCGGAACCGGAGGGCCTGCGCAACACGATGGACAGTTTTGGGCTTTCCCGTTTCCGATTGATAGTGAGAGCGGCAACAAAGGGGCCGGTGGGAGTAGGCAGCCGCAGGGTTGCATGGAGGTAGCTCCCGTTTCCCGAGGAACCGTGGTGGAGCACTTGGACAGCGCTTTTCTTGGGGCTGTGGGTAAAAACTTCCCTCAGCAGGATGCTCAAATCCGATAAGGCCTGCTGGCGGGTTTTCCAAAGTGATTCTTCTTCAGGGTTGCCGGCTGCACGAAGCTTATCGGAGGCGTATTCACCTGCCCGTAAAAAAGGTCTCTCAAACTGTTGCGCTGATTCGATCCATCCTTGATTCTGCATCTGCCGAGCGACCTCGGAAAGGCGTTCCCGCCAATCCTCCTCCAGCCCCGCTGGGCGGACATCGATCTCGGCGTGAAGTCGTTCTTCCGGCACTCCTTCGCGCCAGCGGATGAAGTTTGCATCAAAGTGCTTTTCGGAGAATCCGGCAGCGGCCTCCCGGAATGCCTCGATCCCTGTCCATGGTTTGCCCTCGGGAAAGTGGTCTTTCTTGATGATTGGAACCTTCCTCCCTTTGCTGATGTACTCGTTGAGCTCAAAGGACCAGGGGGTGTGCTTCTCCAGGAGTTCCAGCACTTGGGCGAATGAGAGGTCCGCGTCCCCGGTCCAGCGCTCCCCTTTCAAGGCGTCCCGGATGACCGTGGATGCCAATCCCCGCTCCTGCTTGATGTCCTCTCGAAGCCTGCTGATTGTTTTGTCAGCGGCGTTGGGGTTGATCATCCGGAGAGCATGTAACACGGCGGGCAAAGCCCACTTCATCCAGGTATGGGGATGCCCCTCCAGCTTCGGGTCAATTTCAAGAATGTCGTGAATCCTTTGGCTGGATAAGATCCCTTCCAGATTCCGGATCACGCGAGTCCTTTCCTGCGCGGAAAGTTTCGGATTCAGGGCCAGCAGTCCCAGCGCAGCCCCGCGGGCGCTGGCTGTATTGGGTTTGATTTTTGTAGGGAGGACGTGAAGCGCTTTCAGAAGAGGGTCCAACGCTGGCTCTCCGATTGCCAGAATTTCTTCTGAGGCTTCCTTCCGAGCCTGCTCGGTACCCAGGGCCAAGCTTAACAGGAGGCCCTGCATCTTCTCCTGAGGGATTTCCTCCAGGCCGGCGGAGACCTCCCTCTCTACTGTCTCCTCGGTAGTAGAGCGCAGGGTCCCTCGTTCGGATTCGGGGGAGGCCCCGGCCTGAATAGGCAGGAAAAGGCTGAGCGCCAAGGCGCCGGCCAATGCGCGGGCGAGGTTTTTGGTCATAGAAGAAGTATGCCTTATTTAACTACTCTTCGGAAAGTTTGTAGAGGGGTTCCGGATCGAAGGCGGTGGAGAAGTCGTAGAGCTCCTTGAAGTCATCGAGGGAATCCTCCTCGGTTTTTCGTAGGAGCTTTGTTTTTACGAGGGAGAAGACGATGTGGCCGAAATCCTGGGTGGAGCAGACCCCCCAGTGCTCGAACACCTGTGCGGTGAGCGGACCGAACTGGTCCAGGCCATAGAGCCGCAGGCCTTCCGATAACTCTTGCCCGGTGATGTGCCGCGGCTCCGGCATCTGGCTGACGGTGAAGTGCAGGCCGGCCAAGACAAAGAGGTAGGCCTCCGGTTTGTACCGGGGGTCCTTGCGACAGAGCGCCTCAATCTTCTTGAGCAGGTCGACCGTTGGATTGAGCATCTCAACCTGACCAGCAGATTCGATCCAGGCCCCAGAGGACGCCGATGATCGATTTGGCATCGACGATCTGGTTCTTGCGGATCATCTGCAACACCTTCTGTGCCGGCGTAATGTGCACCGTGATCTGTTCATCCTTGTCCATGGGGATCCGCTTTTCCAGTTTTTTTAAACCTTTCGCGACGTACAGGGCCATCCGTTCGGTGGAGATTCCCGGGGCCGGGTAGAATTCGCACAGGCGTTTCCAGCGCGAGGCGGTGTAGCCGGTTTCTTCCGCCAGCTCCCGCTTGGCGCAGGCCAGCGCCGGTTCCCCCGGCTCGGTGGTGCCTGCGGGGATCTCATAGATGATGCTATTGACCGCGTGTCGAAACTGCCGGATGAGCAGCACGCGACTATCATTGAGTACCGGCAGGATTACCACTGAGACCGGATGCTGAATCGTTTCCCGGATGTAGAAATCGCCCGACGGCTTGTGATAGGTGTCGAGCGATAGGGTCGCCACCCGCCCCCGATAGATGATTTTCGACCGCACCCGCCGAACCGACACCTCTCCCATGAACCGGGATTATAGCATGTGACTGCCGCGAAGCCCATCTCCCGAGGTTGGGCTGATCGCACAAGTTTTGTGTATAATGGATGTTCTCGATTCGCCCCTCATGCCAAATACCGTTGGACCACTGGAGTTCGCAGCGAAGGCAGCCTTTTATGCCGTATCGGCCATGACGCTCGCCGGAGCCTGGATTACGGTCAGCGCCAAGAATCTTTTCCGAGCGGCGCTGGGGCTGGCGATGGCCCTGTTCGGCGTGGCGGTCCTGTACCTCTTCCTTGAAGCGGAATTCCTGGCAGTGACTCAGCTCCTGGTTTACGTCGGGGCGATCCTGACGCTCATCGTCTTCGGAGTCATGCTGACGGCCCGCATTGCCGATCCCAACGTTCCTCGCTGGAACCAGCAGGCGGGTGCAGCGTGGGCCCTGACGGCGGCATTGGGTATTGGGCTGGCCCGGATTCTTTTCACCGCTCCTTGGGACATGCCTGGATTGTCGACGACGCCTGCGAAACTGAGTGCCTTGGGGCACACCATCCTAACCTCCTATCTGCTGCCGTTTGAGCTGTTGTCCCTCCTGCTGCTTGGAGCGCTGGTGGGGGCGCTTTTCATCGCGAGGAGAGATCCGAGGTGATTGTTCCTCTATCGCATGTGCTGGTGGTGAGCGCGGGGCTCTTCGCGCTGGGGCTCTTTGGGGCCCTTACCCGCCGTAATGCCATCGGGATTCTGATGTCCATCGAGCTCATCCTCAACAGCGCCAATCTGAATCTGGTGGCCTTCAGCCGGGCGTGGGGGGCGCCGGACGGATCGCCGCAGGTGATGGTGTTGCTCGTGATCGGTATCGCCGCTTCCGGCGCGGTGGCCGGGTTGGCCCTCATCCTGGCGATCTTCCGGCACCGGAAGACCATCGCCGTCGATGAGATCAACCTGCTGAAGGGATGAAAGAGATGTTGCAATGCAAGACCTGACCCCACTTGCTTTAATTCCATTGCTGCCGCTGCTGTCCTTCGGCATCCTCATCCTCATGGGCCGTCGCCTGGGCCGGTGGGCGCCGGCCGTCAGCTTGCTCGCTTTGCTCGGCTCGGCACTTCTTTCGCTGGATCGGTATATGGCACTCACCCTGCCCTCGGCGATCGATCCCCAAGCGCATCTTTCCATGCCGGCTAGCCTTCACTTCACCTGGGCCTGGCTTCCTTTCGGGGAGCATTCTCTGAAAATTGGTTTTCTCGCCGATCCCTTGTCGGTGACGATGTGCCTCGTGGTCACGGTGATCGGCTGGATGATCATGCTCTACTCCATCGGCTACATGCACGGTGATCCTCGCTTCAGCCGTTTCTTCGCCTACCTCTCCCTCTTCTTCAGCGCGATGTTGACGCTCGTGCTGGCGGATCACTTCGTGCTGCTGTACATCGGATGGGAGGGGGTGGGACTTTGCTCGTACCTGCTGATCAGCTTCTGGTTTGAAAAGCCGGCGGCAGCCAACGCCGGGAAGAAGGCGTTCCTTACGACGCGAGTGGGGGACCTCGGGCTCCTGGCGGCGATCCTGCTGATCGCCAAGCTGACGGGGAATTTGAGTTTCGCCGATTTGGGTTCGAGGGCGGCGGCGCTGGGGCACTGGGCGCCGTGGGTGGCGATCCTCATCTTTTGGGGTGCGGCAGGGAAGTCAGCGCAGTTCCCTCTGCACGTCTGGCTGCCGGATGCGATGGAGGGCCCCACGCCGGTCTCCGCCTTGATCCACGCCGCTACGATGGTGGCGGCCGGCGTTTATCTGGTGGCCCGGACGATGCCGCTCTTC
The DNA here is from genome assembly GCA_023248095.1 of Candidatus Omnitrophota bacterium. Lineage (GTDB taxonomy): Bacteria > Omnitrophota > Gorgyraeia > 1-14-0-20-64-10 > 1-14-0-20-64-10 > JAHFFF01. The sequence continues at coordinate 5,881 of JAHFFF010000077.1, forward strand.
CTGCCGAACCCGCAGGCCTTGATGACGGTGGCCGTCATCGGCGCATTCACCAGCCTCTTTGCCGCCACGATCGCCTGCACGCAGACGGACTTGAAGAGGATCCTTGCCTATTCCACACTCAGCCAGCTGGGCCTGATGATGCTAGGGTTAGGAACCGGTTCCGCCTTCGCCGGCATGTTCCACTTGGTGACGCACGCGTGGTTCAAGGCCCTCCTGTTCCTCGGCGCGGGATCGGTGATCCACGCGATGCATCACCAGGAGATCACGCGGATGGGCGGTCTCTGGCGGAAGATGCCGGTGACCGCAACCACCTTTACCTTGGCCGCCGTCGCGATGGCCGGTATTCCTCCCCTTTCCGGTTTCTGGTCAAAGGAGGAGATCCTGGCGGCGGTTCACGGAGCGCTTCCCCTCCCATTTCTCGCGGTGGCGATGGCAGTCTCCTTCCTTACTGCCTTCTACATCAGCCGTGCGGTGATCCTCACCTTCTTCGGCCAGCCCCGGGAGGAATCTCACGTTCATGAATCGCCGCTCGTGATGACTGGTCCGCTCATGCTGTTGGCCATCGGGTCGGCCGGGGTCGGCCTGCTGGGATCGAAGTGGACCGGGCATGCCTTTCAGCAATTTCTGGGGGTGCACGCGGCCGGCCATGAGGCGGCCACGTGGATGCAGTCGGCCGCGATCGCGGTGGCCGGTTCCGGATTCCTGCTTGCGCTGGCCCGCTACGGATTCGGCTGGCCGTTATTGCCGAAAGGGCTCCGGGTCCTTTTGCGGCCAGCCTACCGGCTGGTGGCCAACAAGTATTTCATCGATGAGATCTACGAGGCGCTGTTGCTCAATCCGATCCGCAGGCTTTCCGGGGAAAGCTTCTCCTTCGATGCAGGGGTGATCGACGGGGCGGTCAACGGGGCGGGGGTGGCGGGCCTGAGACTCAGCCGCTTCAAGCAATGGGTGGATGAAACAATCGTTGACGGGCTGATCAACAACACCGCCCTTACCATCGGACGAGGAGGGGCCCTTTTCCGACGGATGCAGACCGGCCTGGTTCAGAATTATCTGTTGGTTGCGCTTGGTTCCGTTCTTGCGATCTTTCTTCTAATGAAAGGACTCCCATGAATCTTCCAATCCTAAGCTTGATGGTCTTTCTGCCCCTCGGGGGGGCGCTGTTGACGCTGCTGATCCCCAAAGAGAGGGAGACCCTTCTGCGGGGGCTGGCAGCGGCAGTGACCTTCGCCGTGCTGTGCCTGAGCGTATGGCTCCTGTTCCATTTCCAGCCGGATGCGAAGGGATTCCAGTTCGAGGAGAAGGCCTCCTGGATCCCGCAGATCAACGTTTGGTACCACCTGGGGGTGGATGGGATCAGCGTGCCGCTGGTCCTGCTGACGGCGCTGTTGTCCTTCGTGGCGGCCGTGGCCTCCGCCTCGGTCCATGAGCGGCTGAAGGAGTATTTCTTCCTTTACCTGCTGCTGGTCACCGGGATGATGGGGACCTTCCTGGCTCTGGACCTGTTCCTCTTCTACCTCTTTTGGGAAATCGTGCTGGTGCCAATGTATTTCCTAATCGGCATCTGGGGCGGGCCCCGGCGCGAATATGCCGCCATCAAGTTCTTCCTCTATACATTGGCCGGTTCGGTCTTCATGCTGCTGTCTATCCTCACCTGCTACTTTGCCACCACGCCCCATTCCTTCTCGATCCCGGGCCTCATCGAGCAGGGGCTGTCCCTGGCTCCCGCCGTGCAGTGGTGGGTCTTCCTGGGGTTCTTCCTGGCCTTCGCCATCAAGGTG
>JAHFFF010000078.1 GCA_023248095.1 Candidatus Omnitrophota bacterium
CCCGCCCGATCCTGGTCAATCGAACCTACACCCTTCCCGCTTGGGTTGATCGCAATACCTTAGTCTTGGCCTGCAGCTATTCCGGCAATACCGAGGAAACCCTTTCCGCTGCGCAGCGGGCCCAGGCAAAGGGGGCTCGAATGTTGGCCATCACCTCCGGCGGTGAGCTTGCCGCATGGTCGGATCGGGCCGGTTTTCCTCTCCTGCAGATTCCAGCGGGGTTGCCGCCTCGGTCGGCCGTCGGATACCTGGCCTTCGCCCCGTTGGGGCTGCTGGTCCGGTTGGGATGGGCTCCTCGGAAGAGCTTGCCGGTTGAGCGTGCCTGCGCGGCACTCCACCGGTTCATCGATTCGCGCCTGGCCCCTCGCGTGCGGACCGCGTCCAACCCGGCCAAGCGCCTCGCCGCCGCGCTGGTCGGCCGGCTTCCTATACTGTATGGCGCCTCCGGCGGTTGGGAGGGGGTCACCTATCGCTGGCGGACCCAGCTGGAAGAGAACTCCAAGACACTGGCCTTCCATCACCTATTTCCCGAATCCACCCACAACGAGATCTCCGCCTGGCTGCAGCCGAAATCCCTGATCAAACAGATGACGGCCATCTTTCTGTCGGACCCGGCGATCCATCCTCGGATCCTGCGCCGGATGGAGTTTGTCCGCCGGATCATCCGGAGCCAGGGGGCGGGCGTGGAGACCATTTCGGTGAATGGACAAACGCGCCTGGAACGGCTGCTGCGCTTGGTGGCGGTGGGAGATTTCATGAGCGTCTACTTAGGCATCCTCTATCGGAGCGATCCAACACCGGTGGAACGGGTGGAAGGGCTCAAGCGTTACATGAAGAAATGATTGCCATTGTTCTGGCAGCCGGCTACGGCACTCGCCTGTACCCTCTGACGGAAAACAAGCCGAAGGCCCTCCTGCCGATAGGAGGGAAACCGATCCTGGAGCATCTGCGGGAGAAACTGACTTCTCCGCAGGTCGGCGTGCGGGAGGTCCTTCTCGTGTCGAATCACCGCTTCGCGGAGTCGTTCCGCCAGTGGGCCGGTTCGTCGCGCAGCAGCATCCCCTGGGATGTTTTGGATGACGGGACCACCTCCGACGAGAATCGGCTGGGCTCGATGGGGGATCTGGCCTTTGCGATCCGCTCCCGCTCGATCGATGAGGAGGTTTTGGTCCTGGGCAGCGACAATCTGTTTGAAGATGATCTGGCCGAGTTCGTCGGATTCGCCCGGCAGAAGGGGGCGGTGACGCTGGGGGCGGTTGAGTTGGCCGACCAGGCCCTTGCCTCCCAGTACGGGGTGCTGACGACGAATGCCCAGGGACGGATCACCGATTTTGCAGAGAAGCCGGCTCATCCGGCGTCCTCTCTCGTCTCCACGGCAGCCTACTTTTTCCCTCGAAAGGCGGTGAGGTTGGTGCTAGAATACGTCTCTTCCCAGAAGACATCGGATAAACTGGGTTCTTTCATCTCTTGGTTGGTTGCCCGCGAACCTGTGTTTGCCTATCGTTTTCGCGGGCGCTGGTTTGACATCGGCGACATCGCCTCTTACAAGCACGCACAGGAGACCTTTCACCCATGAGCGCACGGCAGCGGTACCTTTTCACCTCTGAGTCGGTGACGGAGGGACATCCCGACAAACTCTGCGATCAAATCTCAGACTCAATCCTCGATGCCATCTACGACAAAGACCCCCAAGGGCGAGTTGCCTGCGAGGCGTTGGTCACCACGGGTTTGGTGATTGTGGCCGGTGAGATCACCACCAGCTGCTACGTCGAGGTACCTAAGGTGGTTCGGGAGGTCATCCGGGATGTCGGATACACCGATCACCAGGAGGTGGGCTTCAATTATCGGACCTGCGGCGTGGTGACCGCTATCCAAGAGCAATCACCCGACATCGCCATGGGGGTGGATGTTGGTGGGGCGGGAGACCAAGGGATGATGTTTGGCTACGCCACCAACGAGACCGCGGAGTACATGCCCCTGCCGATCATGCTGGCCCACCGGCTGGTCCGCCGGCTGGCCGAGGTTCGCAAGAACAAGACACTCAATTACCTTCGGCCCGATGGCAAGTCTCAGGTCAGCGTTGAGTATGTCAACGGCAAGCCGAGCCGGGTGACCGGCATCGTCATCGGTGCCCATCACAGCACCCGCGTTTCCACGCCGAAACTGCGCCGGGATATCCGGGAGATGGTGATCGAGCCGATCGTCCCGAAGGAATTCCTGAGCCGCGACACCAAGTACTTCATCAATGCAACCGGCCGTTTTGAAGTTGGCGGCCCGATGGCCGACACCGGGGTGACCGGCCGAAAGATCATCGTCGATACCTACGGTGGGTTCGGCCGGCACGGCGGCGGCGCCTTCAGCGGCAAGGATCCCACCAAGGTGGACCGCTCCGCCAGCTACATGGCCCGCTACATCGCCAAGAACATCGTGGCGGCGAAGCTGGCTGACCGGTGCGAGATCCAGCTGGCCTACTGCATCGGTATCCGTGAGCCGGTCTCTGTGATGGTGAATACCTTCGGCACCGGAAAGGTGACCGAGGAAGAGTTGGAGCAGGCGATCCGGAACACCTTTGACCTGACCCCGGCTGGGATCATCCGGGATTTGAAGCTGCGCCGGCCAATCTACCGAAAAACCGCCGCCTACGGCCACTTCGGCCGGAACGAGGCCGGTTTCAGCTGGGAAGAGTTGGATAAGGTGGAGGCCTTGAAGAGGGCGATTGCGAAGCCAGGCCGCATGGTGAGCCGGAACGGAACCGGGAAGGTAATCTCCATCCGGCATCTGCCGGCAGCTCGCTCGCGATGATGATCCGTTGAGCACCCATGCAAACGCAGAAAGTCATCGACCCCGTTCGTGCTGAGCATGTCGAAGCACGAACTTTCCAACGGATTCAGAATGAACGCGTAGAGCATCCGATGACCTCCGACGTCACCGACCGTTCATTGGCCAAGGCCGGCCAGGCCCGCATCGAGTGGGCCGGCCGCTTCATGCCGGTTCTCGCACAGATCCGGCAGAGGTTCTCGAAGGAGCGCCCGCTTAAAAATCTGCGCATCAGTTGCTGCCTGCACGTGACGACCGAAACCGGCCAGCTGGCGGAAGCGCTGCGGGCTGGCGGGGCGGAGGTTTCCATCTGCGCCTCCAACCCCTTATCCACGCAGGATGATGTCGCCGCGGCCCTGGCCGTGCGGGGATTCAAGGTCTACGCCCGCAAGGGAGAAGACCGCAAGACCTACTACCGGCACATCCTTGCGGTGCTGGACAGCAAGCCGCACCTGACGATGGACGATGGGGCCGACCTGGTATCCACCATCCATCAGCGCTATCGAAACCTAGCGGGGCAGATGGTCGGCAGCACGGAAGAAACGACCACCGGCGTGATCCGCTTAAAGGCGCTCGCCAAGCAAGGGAAAATGCTCTTTCCGGTTGTGGCGGTGAACGATTCCCAGACCAAGTTCATGTTCGACAATCGCTACGGCACCGGCCAATCCACGCTGGATGGGATCCTGCGCGCCACCAACATTTTGCTGGCCGGTTCCGTCGTGGTGGTCTGCGGCTACGGCTGGTGCGGGCGAGGTGTCGCGATGCGTGCCCGCGGGATGGGGGCCCACACCATCGTCTGCGAGGTGGATCCGGTCCGGGCGCTGGAGGCGGTGATGGACGGCTACGAGGTGATGCCGCTGGCGCAGGCGGCGCCCAAAGGGGACCTCTTCATCACGGTGACCGGCGATATCCACGTGATCAGCGAATCGATCTTCCGCCGCATGAAGGACGGCGCCATCGTCTGCAACAGCGGCCACTTCAACGTGGAGATCGACCTCGATGCCTTGAAGCGGATCGCCAAGCGGGTCCAGCAGATCAAGCCGAACATCAACGGGTACACCCTCAAGAACGGCAGGCAGATCCTGGTATTAAGCGAAGGCCGCCTGGTAAATCTCTCCTGCGCCGAGGGGCACCCCGCCCAGGTGATGGACATGAGCTTCGCCAATCAAGCCCTCTCCGCCGAATGGCTCGTCAAGAATAAGGCCAAACTCAAGCCGCAGGTCTACCGCCTGCCGGAGCAGATCGACGGCGAGATTGCCGCCCTCAAGCTGAAGAGCCGCGCTATCGCCATCGACCGCCTTACCCCCGAGCAGAAGAAGTACCTCGCCAGCTGGGAATCCGGCACGTAAGTCGTAGATAATCCAAGATATAAGTTTGTACAATCACGGGCGCATCATGTAAACTTTTTATCAATGGAACGGCTCCGTTCAATTCCTGAGTTTATAGCACTCTCCCTTATCCTCGCGCTAACTCCGCCTACCCCTGCCTTCGCGCTTCGGAATGAGGCAACACAGGAAAACTCCGGGCTGGAGGAGCTTAAGCAGGAATTGGCCGCCGGCCGGCCGGACCGCGCCGCGCGACAACTGGCCAATCGCCTAGAGCACCTTCTCGACCTTTCTCCACCTGCTGCCGGTTTGGAGGAACAACCGAAGTGGTTCACCTTCGATTCACCCGTGACCCGGGTGTCCCTTTCGATGGGAGGAGCCAGGCTTTACGGGATGGGTCCGCGCGGGGGTGGGATCAAGTTCATGGATCTGAACAGGGCGCGGCGCTCTTTTTCCATCGAGCCAAAGGATTCCGGGATTGTGACGGACGTGGCATACTCCGGCGTCAGGGCGGCCGTCATTCGCGGCTCTTCGGTGAATGTCTGGAGCCATTTGCCCGGGAGATCGGGGCAAACATTCAACTATTCAGCCGACACCGAGGTGGTGGACGCCCGGTTCTCCTTCCCCTTTGAAGGTAAATCCCCCCCGTCTCCCGAGAGAGGATCTCTGGTCATCGCGCTACCCCATGGATTGGACCTCGTCAATTCGGCTACTGGGGAGCTCCGGTTGAGGCTTGAGTTGGACGGAGGGAATGGACCGATCACAGGGGCCTCCCTGTCGGCCGATGGCCGGTGGCTTGCCGTCCGAATCGGATCCGAGACCGTCCAGTTGTTCAATCTGAGCGAGGGAAAGAAAATCTTCACTCCGTTCGTTCTCCACCGTGGAGAAGGTCGGATTTCAGATTTCACGTTCCCTCCGCATGCCGTCGGCAAGGTGAAGCTGGCCGTTGCCTCCGGCAACAGGGTGACGATCTGGGATGTGGAGACCCAACAGAAGCAGTTTGAGTTGGAGCACGAAGCGCCGGTTGCCCGGGTCGTCTTCTCAGCCGACCAGCGGGTATTGGCTTCGGCTACGGGCTCACCGCATCAGGTGATCCTTTGGGAGGTGGAGACCGGCGGGCGCCTGGCCACCTTTCCCCTCAAGGCTCCTGCCACCGACCTCGGGTTCTCGTTCAATGGGAAACGGCTGGCCGCGGCGATGGGCACCCGGGAAGTGGCTGTCTGGGATCTCCCTGCCCGCGTCCGGGAACGGATGACGCAGATCGGGCGTCCCTTTGAATACCCCGCAGGTTGGGAGGTCCACGCCAAGGCCACTCTTCCCGAGGAGATTCTGGCCCAGATCGGAGATCAGCCGATGCGTTGGATCCAGAAGTGGTTCGACCAGGGGGTTCCCCACGGCTATAAGCCGGGGATGGGTTTTTCAGATTTGATCAACTGGTGGACCCTCCGGGCCCTGCGGCCTTTTCCGCATGCTGGCATTGATTTCCTCCTCAGGCAGACCCCCGTAGGCGGTTATGAGCCGATCCCGGCAGGTACGGAGGTGCCCGCCCTCTTCGACGGACAGGTGGTCCTGGTCTTCGAAGACACCATGCAGAGCACGATCGTGGTGGAATCGGACATGGCCGACCGTGAGGGCAGGAAGCTTCTCATGGTCTACACGCACGTCAAGCTCTCCGAGGAGAAAAAGCAGCAGTGGCGGGGGCAGATGGAACGCGGGAAGTCGATCAAGATCACCGCTAGCCAAATTCTCGGCACCATTGATTATTCCCGAAATCCCGATTCGGTCGTCGCCCCCCATCTCCATCTGACCGTGGCCCTCATGCAGGAAACTGAACGGAAGAGACTGTGGGGTGAAGGGAAATACGTCGACAAGGACGTCTGGCCCGAGCTGGATCAGATGGTCAAGGAAGGCCGCCTGATTTATCTGAACCCGCTGGAGATCTTCGAGCCGGAGTTCATTGACACCCACTTCGTCCGGCTTCCCGAAGAGAAGCTGGAAGGGGTCCTGATCTTTCATGAGGTGGAGCAAGGGGCTCCCGACCCGAAGTGGGCGAATCTAAGGAAACCAATCGTCGACCATTTCCCAACACTGGCCCTCCCCGGCGCAAAGAGCCGGGAGAGTGTCCGGAAAACCTTGAGCAATCCCGAAAAACGGGTGGATGTAATCCTCGTGAACAACGAAGATGCCAAGGCCTGGATCCTGGAGACTTATGGAAACAAGTACCCTGTCATCCTGTACCCAGGGGAAATCAATCAAACCGTCCTGGACGATCTGAATACTTTTAGACAAGCAGGAATTCGGCGGGAGGTCTCCATCGATCTGCTGAAGATGGAACCGGAGCTGACCGCATTGCTAAAGGTGAACGGGGTCGATACGGTGGGGGAACTTCTCGAACTGGGTATTGCCCCTGCCGAGCTGGGTGATCCCTCCATGGCTCCGGAGATGAAATGGGCCCTCTTGAGAGCGCGTGCACTGGTGGCCCCCCAGACGATTCCCTTGGAGGCGATTCTTCCGAAAACGAAGGTTTTGGACTACCCCAAACTATTCGACGAGCTCGGGAAGCAGACCGTCGAGTTTGACCTTCATGTCAGCGTGAAGAATCTTCTGGAGTTGCTGAATCTTTACCGGAATGAGGACAATGCGGACCGGATGGCTCAGGTGCTGGATGAAGAGCAGAACGGGTTGATCCTTCGCACGATCCGGAGTCTTCTGCCCATGGCAGAGATTCCCACCCACACCTTCGCGGTTCTTTTTGTCCCTTCCATGGAGGGAGCGCTGAAGCGCCTCGGCGCAAACCTGGATGAGCTGATCCAATCAGTTACTCAGGAGGAGGATCTGTTTGAACGAACATTCCCCGACCCCAAGGATCGCGCAAAGATCCTGTTTTCTCTTTCTCGGATTCGACCATCCCCGGCCGCTGCCGGGCTGGAAGAATCGGCGGAGAAAATCCTCACGGATCTGAAGGTATTGAAGGGTCAGTTCGAGGAGATCGAGATGGAGGTATATGGGGGACAGGAGCCTTCGGTGACTCAATGGAGGCTCACGCTGCAGTTGGGGCGCGTGATTGATCAACTGGAGCGGGGAAATCTCTGGGATTCTGTCGATCTCATGAGGCCACTGGTTTTGGCTGCTGAGGCGGCTGCGGAGGATGAAGAAGACAAAGCGGCCCAAATCTACCTAACGAGAACGCAGGGTCTCCGGGAAAAAATGCCGGCATTCATGCAACGGATCGAACAGCTGCAGAAACCTCCCGTTGCTGGTCTGGAAGAGAAGGTAGCGGAGCTGGATGCGGAGGGATTCGTTGGGAAATATTGGGGCGGTCTTGAAAGCCTGAAGGAACGGAATCCGCAGCAGCGCCAGCGGATGCTGGAATGGGTTGGGCGGGATGGGGCTCGGGCCCGGGCGATCGATCTGCCGGATCGTGTGACGCTGTACGTCTCGGGGCGGGAACTCTTTGAGCAGGTTCGGCGGTTCCTGAAA
>JAHFFF010000079.1 GCA_023248095.1 Candidatus Omnitrophota bacterium
CAGAGCAAAAGCCGATCGGTTAGATAATCTGCCGGATTGTGCAGGACGAACGACAGTTGCATTCCCGACCTATCGGCCAACGTCTCGAGTCGTTGACCTTCCTCCAGTCCACCGTAAAAATACACCGCATCCCCTCGCTGAGCTGCCTGGGTGAGGGTGTCGTAGGGATCCCCTCGGTCAATCACCAAACGCTCTTCCAGCCCCGCGTAGACCTGAAGGCCGAGGAACTCCTGCGCTAACTCTCTGCCGATAACAACCACCGGCCTGGAATCCGGCGGGCTGACAGACTCGAAGCTGTCCACAAACTCCTGCGCCGTGGCCAAAGTTCTTTGCCGCTCCTCCATCCCAGCGGAAAGAGCGCGAGAAGCCGCACCGAGATGTTTGATTGCTTCCTGGGGCGGCATCTCTTCCGCCTGCCGTAGAGGGATATAAACCGTCTCCCAAAAACGAGGCGGGTCTGAGCGGTACATCCGGTAAGCCGATTGGGACAGCCGGAAGAATGCTTCCCCTCCGACGTCTCGGAAAACCTCTCCGTGGTAGTCAAAGAGCAGATCCCTAAGCAGGTCGCTGGTTATCCAGCTGCGGCCGTTGAGCGCTCCCATCTGCGACAAGCGTTCTGCCGCCTCTACCCGCTCAAACGTGTCGGCCTTTTGGTGACGCAGGACCGCCAGATCCCTTTGAATTGTCTCCCGGCGGGAACTGGCGGAGACATCCTGGCCGCCGGCGTCATAGACGGTACGAATCACCCACCTTCTCTTGACCCGATAGGCCACGGCAGTGACAAAGATTCCTGGTTTATAAGGAAGGGCTGTTTGCCTGCGCTTGTTGGAGATCGGGTCCCAAAAAGAGGCTTGGCCATGGGACGCCGCAGTCGATAGGTTCTCGAAAGCAACCGACCTTTTGGACTTTTTCAGGGCGTCCCGGACAGTTCGGGCAGCCAGCTTATGAGTTGCCTTGTAGAGTTTACCCGAGATCACCTTGCCTCTTTGCAAAACCGGATCGATCCAAATCCTCTTCTGTGCCGGATGAGGATAAACGATTGGGCCGGTAGCGTCCATGCGACGGACCACTTGGGGCCGCCGGTCCGGATCCTCGGCCTGAAAATCAACCTGCAGCAGGACCGATTCGGATGAAGAAATGGAGGTGAGGAAAACCTCCCGCTCGAAAAAGAAGCCAAGCAAACCGAGTTTATCCTCCGGGTCGTACGTTGGGAAACCTTGGATCGAGATCACCTGGGCCCCCGACCGCGACACCTTGGACCACACCCTATCCCAAACGGGGTTGGTGATCTCCAGATCCGGTTTTGTGCCGGGTAGAACGAGTCCTTTATCATCCCGGGGCGGATCCACAAAAACACGGAACAGGGCATCAGGCCGGATGTCGCTCCTGGGAAAGACCGGTTCGCCGCCGGTTGCCTTCCAAGCCCGCAGCGGCATCCCCGTTGACGGGTCCACTTGAACGGTCAACAATGGACCCTTTCTCTTTTTCGGAATGGTGAGCGTGGTGGACCGAATCACGCCTGGCCGAATGGAAAAATACGCCTGGTTCGGCCGCCCGTCGTTCCTGCGAAAAGTCCGGACACGAGTGGCATAAACTGTGCCCGGATTTCTCTTGGCGACCTCAAACCAAAAACTGCTGTAGACTTGAGCTAGTGCCCGGAAAAGGAACGCTCCTTCCTGAATCCGGCCCTCTTTCACCGACGGGTCCAGATAAAACAGAACCTGGCCTTCAAACGAATAGACGATCTTCCCGGTGTCCATCCGACGGGCCACCTGGACAGCATGATGCGGGTCGGCCACCGCAATCTCAACAGCCAAACGGACCGGCTTATCCGGGTCGAAAGTCTGGGGCGAGATGTTCGTGGAATGGGGTCTGCCTGTGCCTGAGCGCATGAACAACACGGCGCGGTCCTTGCTGAGCCACGTCCGGACATTCAGCAGGAAAACCATCTTGGCCTGCTGAACACGGGGGTCCTTCCAAAGGGAATCCAACCGGGCGATCTTCAGGTCTGCAATATGCTTGCGCTGGTCCGGAATCGGAAGACCACGCTCATCCCGTTCCAGATCAACGTAGACGGAAAATGTCCCTTTATATCGAGCAGGCTGGGATTTACCGTAGGCCTCCTCAAAAGGAACCCCGTGGGCTTGAAAGAAGTTGGGCCAGCTGTTTTCATACTCGGGGAATTTCTTTGTCCGGACAATCTGCCCGTAGGCTCTCTTCAGCTCCTTCCCTAAGGGCGTCAAGGACTGCGGACCGTGCTCGACAAGATGCGGTTTGAAGGAAAGGCCCTCCTTCTGAGCACGTTTGACCACACGAGCAAACCGCTTTGCCGTCCAGGGGCGCAGGTCCACCTCTCGGCTCAGAGCAATTTCAATTCCTGTGATCCCTTTCCGGAATGCCTCCTGCCATCGCAGGAACAAAGGGGAGGAGAGGTGTTGGGCCCTGGCCATGGCTCGGTTCACCAGCTGAAACAGCCTTCTTCCATTTTTATGAGCCCCTCGGAACCCGTCGGCGGTGGGTCGCTGGCCCAAAAGCTGTTCGGCTTCGGCCGGGTTCAGTGAAATCCTTCCCGTGGAAGGATCAAAAAACTTCTCACCGGCCAAAGATTCCGAGCGGATTAAAGCGTCCAACAGACGCCCGGCCACTTCCTGCGGGTCGTAATAAAGCGAATTCCGGCCAGCTTTCTCCTCCAACCCGGCAGCGGGGGGAAAATCCATCCTTTGAAAGGTTACTATCTCCGACATTACGCTGCCATCCCTTTTGTATTTATAGATCTCCGTTCTCTGTCCGCGTTTATCAGAAAGTTTTGGATGAAAAAGGTAGTACAAATTTTCATCGCGTGGCACCACACTTTTGCCTAAGATTTCAGGAGGGAGAAAATACGAGGCAAATCGTTCAGGAGACTGTTCGAACTTAGTTATTCCAGCCTCCAGTTTATGTTTCATATTCATGAGGTAATCTTGAACTTGGCCCCGAATCACCTCTAGAGTCTCTGAAGAGAAAACACTTTCGTCCATCGAAACGAATAGGGGGGCTTTTGCAGACTCGATCAGGATTTCCCCCACACCCGAAATCCGGCCGTCTTCTAAGAGTATCCTCGCCACGAAACCGGGGCGCGCCTGCACACCCCCGAAGGAGACCAGCGTATGAAAATGTACCCACCACTTCCTTTCTGCCCCTTGAATTAATCCATTTTCTGGGGTGGAATCCAATCCGAAGACAAGTGGACTTGGAACTCTGAGGTAATCTGACCACTCTTTCCTGATCAGCTGCTTCACTCGGGCGGTGAGCACTCCCTCCTCCAACCCGGCAGCGGGAACAACTGGGATAGCAGGAAGAACCGATCGGGCGATGCGGCCGATTTCGTGAAGAGTGGCATCGGGGCTTGTTCGGAGCGCCTCCTCTAGACCAGCCGTCCGTTTGGAATCCTCGGTTAGTTCCTGAGCACGCAAGGCGAAGGCAGGGTTGGGGATAGACAAGGTGAGCGCTACCAGGAGCACCATCGTTTTGAAAATGGGCTTCATCGGGGAGATTTATCCTTTGATAAAAGGATACCTGCTGGCCCTTTAAAAAACAAGGATTACAGCGGAATATTTCTAAGCTAGATTTATATTAACTGACATGGCACAGGATATTACTAAATTAGCAAATATTTTGTTTATTTGTTGAGTCAATTGGCGTATCCTAACATAGCTATGAAACGTGCACTTCCAGTCAAACAGATAGAACGTAGGATTTTCCTGGCTCGTGGTCAGAAAGTGATGCTGAGCTTCCACCTCGCCGAGCTCTATGAAGTAGAGACCAAGGTATTGATGCAAGCTGTCAAGCGTAACATCGAGCGGTTTCCGCAGGATTTCATGTTTCAACTGACAACCCAGGAATTCCAAGCTCTAAGGTCACAATTTGTGACCTTAGAAACGGGCCGCGGAAAGTATCCGAAGTACTTGCCCTATGCCTTCACAGAGCAAGGTGTCGCCATGCTTTCCAGCGTTTTAAGGAGTAGGCGGGCCATCCAGGTCAACGTTGCGATAATGCGTGCCTTCGTGAAACTCCGAGGGATACTCGCAGCTCACAAGGATTTGGCCCGAAAGCTAGAAACCCTAGAGCAGAAATACGACGCTCAGTTCAAAGTAGTTTTTGATGCTATCCGGGAACTGATGGGGCCGCCAGCTTCTCCGCGGCGGCGGATTGGGTTTCATCCGGTGTAGGGGAGGTCGCCTGTTTGTCCTAAGAGCAAACGTAGGAAACCACGGCCTGGGGATGGGCTCCCATGTCCCGCCCCGTGGCCGATCCCTAAAACCTTGAACGGGGGAGCAGGATTTAGGGAGCCAAAGGCCGATAAAAGAGCCGCCCCGGTTGGAGTGGTCCATTCGAAGCGATCCTTCCTGTGCACAATCGGAAAGTTGCGCAGCAGCCGAAGGGTCGCCGGACCCGGTGTGAGACAGCGCCCACCCCCATGACCCTGGTGAAAGTGGCCTACGGGGATTGGGTTGACAAAGAGGGATTGAACCCGAAAGTGGGATAGCCCCGCGCAGAATCCACAGAAAGACACCCAGGTATCGGGCCGGCCCACTTGATGGAATTGAACCTCATTCCAGGGAACGCCATGCACGTACCCTTCGGCTTTCGCCAGGATCGTCCAAACACGAGTGATTGATTTCCGGATCGAAGGATCGAGATCCGATTGTTCCACCCAGCGGATCACCTCACCTGCTCGAGTCGGGAGGATCCGCCCGATCGATCCCTCATCAACTGATAAACGGATAGCCCTTGTTTCTCTATCACGAGCGACGGCTCGTTCATCGCGAACGCGCTCCGTCACGATCCGGACGTCGCCGAGATTCAGCCGGCGCAGGAGGCGCTGCAACCTCTGCAGGGGAAATCCCAGATTCAGCATGGCGGCCAGCAACATATCCCCGCTGACACCGGCGGAAGCGTCGACGTACAGGATCCTCATTACACCCTTAGCGGTGGTTTCCGGCAATCAGAGCCGCAAGGTACCCCGCCCCGAATCCGTTGTCGATGTTGACCACCGCCACGCCCGGTGAACAGCTGTTGAGCATGGTGAGCAGAGGGGCTACTCCCCGGAAAGAGGCGCCGTAGCCGACGCTGGTGGGAACCGCCACGACGGGGCAAGGGGTCAGGCCGCTGATCACGCTGGGGAGGACGCCGTCCATGCCGGCTACCACAACCACCACGCGGGCCTTCCGGATCCTGCGCTGATTCTTCAGGACCCGGTGCAGGCCGGCCACCCCCACATCGAAGAGGCGCCCCACCGGCTGGCCCATCCACTGCGCGGTAACCGCCGCCTCCTCGGCCACCGGGATATCCCCGGTGCCCGCCGTCACCACCAACACCTCCCCTGTCTTACGGGATGCGCGGCCCCTCCGCCCTTTTCCTCTCTGAATCGGACCGGCCAGGATCCCCGCCTGCGGAAAGTAGGTCAGCCAAGGAAGCTGGCGCGATACCAACTTCGCCACCACAGCGGAGACCTTGGTGATCAGAACCGGCTGGCCGTTCCGCTTCAGCGCTTGCGCAATGGCCACCACCTGGGCGGAACTTTTCCCCTTGGCGTAGATCACCTCAGGGAAATGGCGGCGCAGGTTTCGGTGCAGGTCCACCTTGGCAAAGGGAAGCTCGAAGGTCTTCCTGCTAGAGGGCAAAGATGATGGCAAGGAGAGTCAACAGGATGAGGAATGCAACGAGGTAAAAATCGTTGAAGTAGAGGAAATCAATCAGGCGTTCCCAAAGAGAAGAGCGAGAAGTTCCTGAAGGCTCGGAGACAGATGCGGGGCGAACCCCGCTTTTCTGTTTCCGAGCCCGCAGGAGCTCCACATCGCTGGAGCGCACACGCAGAAGATTTCCGGCAAGACGAAAAGAGGGTAAGCTTCCATCGCGAATCATCACTCCCACGTCATCGGCAGGAAGCCCCAGTCGCCTTGCAGCCTCTTCCAGCGTCAGGAACTTTTCTGACTCGCCACCCACTCGTCGATCTTTGTCTTCTCGAACCGCCATTGTCCGGCCTCCTGAGCTGCAGGCATCTTACCCTCACGCACCCACTGCTCCACCATGCGGGACTCCACCTCCAGGTATTCGGCCACCTCCTGCAACGTCATGCCCGCCCCTTGCCCGCCCATGTGAACGGTGCCTTCCAGTTGAGCCCCCGGATCCACCTCCAGCACCGGCGTCCAAATCTCTCCCTTTACGACTGCAGGGGGAACGATCTTGAGGGAACGCTTCGCGATCACCTTCCCCTCAACTCGACCTGCAATCGTAATGGCCTCGCCGGTGATTTCCGCCCGAACCTGCGCCCGCTCGCCGATCGTCAGCTCGCCGCGGGTCTCCAACGTCCCATCAAAACGTCCGCTGATCCTCAGCACCACCGGCTCCTGAAAGACCAGCGACCCTTCCATACTGGCTGTCACATCGAGGACCCGATCCTGCACCTCCGTCTCCTTACCCTTTCCGCCTCGGCCTAAAACCCCCATCGTCTCACCTCCTCTCTGACGGACCGGCCGGCCCGCCCACCTTTCCCTTGGACCTCACCACTCGGTGCTCCAAACTCCGCAGCACCAGCAGGACGACTAAAACCAGACCCGTCGTAGCAACAGCCCCTGCGTAAAATCCGCAACCAGCCGCCAGCCCGATACCGGCCGCCGTCCACAAACTGGCCGCCGTTGTCAGTCCCCGCACGGAATCCCGGAATTGAATGATCGTTCCGGCCCCTAAGAAGCCGATGCCGCTGACCACCTGCGCCGCAATTCGGGTGGGGTCGATCTCCACAACACCCCGGTAATGGGCCGATAGATACAACCCGGTCAACATCATGAGGGTAGATCCAACGCAAACCAGGATGTGGGTCCTGAATCCGGCCGGCTGTCCCCTGGCCTCACGCTCCAGACCCACCAACCCGCTCAAGAAAAGGGCTAGAAGCAAGCGAAGAACAACCTCTGCATTCGAAACCATCACCATGTCATCCCCTCCCCGCGACACCCAAATCCGGCATCGCCGTCAATTCCGTCGGGCGCATCACTTCCAAATGAGCTCCCAGCCCCGCCACCATCGCTCCGTTGTCCGTGCACAGCTTCATGGAAGGAACCGCCAGTTCAATCTCGTGATCCTTGCAGGCCTCTGTGAGCCGTTCACGCAGCAGCCGGTTGGCAACGACGCCGCCTCCGACCACCAACCGGTGGATTCGTGTTTGGCGGCACGCCGTGATCGTCTTCTCAACCACCTCTCCCACAATGGAGGACTGGAAGCTGGCAGCCATGTCCGCGACGAAACCGGAGGAGGGCGAATCTTCCTCCTCGCAATCCCGCACCTTATAGAGTACTGCTGTTTTAATCCCGCTGAGAGAGAATTCGTAGGGCGAACCCGACTTCATCTTCGGCACCGAAAAGCGAAAGGCCTTTGGGTTTCCCTCCTTGGCCACCCGTTCAATCTCCGGACCGCCCGGGAAACCCAGATGCAGCAGCTTGGCCACCTTGTCGAAGGCCTCCCCGACGGCATCGTCCCGAGTCTGCCCCAGTAGGCTGCAGCGGCCGATTCCATCCATTCGAACCAGGGCGGTATGCCC
>JAHFFF010000080.1 GCA_023248095.1 Candidatus Omnitrophota bacterium
GCTAGTCAGTCCGAATAGGCCGAACGCCTCTCCGACCCGGCTCGGACCGACCAGCTCCACCAAGAGAACCCGGGAAGCCACCCAGGTTCCACCGAGCGCTACGCCGGAAAGGGATCCGACAACGACGAAGAACCGTTGATCGAAGCTGCAGCTTGCCAGGGCAAAAACCAAGACCCAAAGTGCCCAAACCCAGCCCAAGGCCCGGTAGCCCCCCAGCCGATCGGTGATCTTGCCCCACGCAAAACTGCCGATGATCGTCACCACGGTTGCCACTATGAGAAACCATTGCAGCGCCCTGTCATCCATGCCGATCGCCTGCTTCGCGTAGACCGACATGAAAAGGATGGCCGTTCCCACGACGCTCAAACCGAGAAAGGCCGAGGGCACCAGCGGCCGCAAGAGCCCATGGACGGATACTTCCCCTGCAGCCGGCACCCTCGAAGGCTGAACGGGTGGTTCCTCCACCCACAGGAAACTCGGCAGCGCCAGGAGCAGGAAAAGAAGCCCCGTCGGGAAAAAGGTCGCCTGTCGCCCCCATCGGGCGGCAATGGGAGCGGTTGCCAGGATCGCAATCAAGGTCCCGACGTACCCGAGGGCCACCCCATAGCCAGACACGCGGCCCACGCTGCCTTTCGAGGCGATCGCCGGCAGCAGCGCGTTGTAAAAAACGCCGGCCACCTGATAGCAGAAGTTGGCGAATGCAAAAACCACAAGGGCCGGGCCGAGGGACGGAACCCAACTCAGGCTGCCCGTCAGGAAGACGCAGCCCAGAGTCCAGACCACCATCCCCCGCACCTTCCCGCCCAGACGGTCGGCCCGCCTCCCAAGCCAAGGCATCCAGAGCGCCGAGGCCAGCATCGAGATTCCGAACGCCAGGCTGTAATGCAGCTCCAACCCGCCCCGGTCGCTGATCACCCAAACCGGGAAGTGGTAGCTGGTCATGTTGATGGCGAAGATGGTATTCGCCAGATCGTACAGGCACCAGGAGATGGCTGCCCGCGACAGGGCTGCTATATCCCCTCCAGGGCCTTGAGGCCAAACATGCAGGCCATTCCGGCGACCATCAAGAGGACGACGACCCAATTGAACCTTCGATGCGATTCCGGCAGCAGGTCCCCTGCCCCGATGTAGATGAAATCACCCGCAACGAAGGCGAGGATCTTCTGTTGAAACTCCGATGGGATCAATCCGGCCAAAAGGGCACCTGCCGGATAAAGAAGGCCCGCCAGCGCCAGGGTCATCAGCATCTGAGGTCTGCTCCATTTTGCATCCCGCATGATGAGCGCAGAGGTCATCCCCTGGGGGATTTCATGGAGAATCACCGCCAGGGTGATCACCAACCCAAGCCTGGGATCAATCTTATAGCCCGCCACGATGCCGGCCCCGTCGATGACGTTGTCCAGAGCCATTCCGAAGACGGCGATCGGTCCGATCTGATGGGTTTCACATTCCTGTTCGCCGCACGCATGGATCATGATCATCTTTTCTAGCACGTAGAAGATCACGAACCCCCAGGCGAGGATTGGGGCGTCTGTCTTCCAATTCACTTCGGGCAGGACATGGAAGAATGTGGCTGACAGGAGGGCGCCGGCTGCGAAGGCGATGATGTAGCGCGGCTGAATCTTATTCCCCCATCCTCGGAGAGTCAGCCAGCCGGAGAGGAGATCAAAAGATCCTGCGATCAATGCGTAGAGATAGCCCATTGAGTTTGTTGGCATTATACCGCGAGCTTGCTACAATCTTCCTCGTGAAAGTACTGGTCAGCGGTTCCACGGGACTCCTCGGTTCCACCCTGGTCTCCTACTTCAACCATAGGGGCGATCCTGTGGTTCGGCTTGTCCGTGCCAAGTCTATCGGCGGCGCTGAGGTCCTTTGGAACCCTGCAGCCCGCATCCTAGATCTCAAGCATCTGGAGGGATTCGATGCGGTGGTCCATCTGGCCGGCGATCCCATTGCGCAGGGGCGCTGGACGCCGGAGAAAAAGGCCCGCATCCGGGACAGCCGGGTCAAGGGCACCCGGTTCCTTGCCGAATCCCTTGCGAAGCTGACCCATCCCCCCAAGGTGTTCGCGTGCGCCTCCGCCATCGGGTTCTACGGTCACCGGGGCGACGAACTTCTCACAGAGGAGAGCTCAAAAGGGACCGGCTTTCTGCCGGAGATCGGGCAGGAATGGGAGAAGGCCTGTGAACCGGCGGTGGAGCGAGGGATCCGGGTCGTGAATCTCCGGTTCGGAATCGTCTTGAGCCCAAAAGGTGGGGCCCTGAAGCTGATGCTGCCGCCGTTTCAACTCGGATTGGGCGGACCGCTTGGGTCTGGGAAACAATGGATGAGCTGGGTCTCCATCGAGGATGTGGTTGGCGCCATTAACCACGCGTTGGCGAATGAATCGGTGCGGGGACCGGTGAATGTGGTGGCTCCGAATCCAGTGACCAACCTGGTGTTCACCAAGGCGCTGGGTCATGCACTCAAGCGGCCCACCTTCTTCCCGGTGCCAGCGTTCGCGGTCCGGCTCCTGTTTGGGGAAATGGCAGATGCAGCCCTTCTGGCCTCCACCCGGGTGGAGCCTAAAAAACTCAAATACACCGGCTACCGTTTCCGGCACCCCGACCTCGACCTGGCACTGCATGACCTGCTGACTGAATGACGCTTCGGCAAACCGTTCATCCTGAGCTCAGTCGAAGGATGAGCAAGATTGTCGTGGACACGCATGTTCGGCGCCTAGCCTACCGGATGGGACTGACGAAAGAAACCGACCCGGATAAGATCGAAGCGAGCCTCATGAAGCTCGTGCCGCGGAAGGATTGGACCTCCTTTTCCCACGCGATGATCTTTCACGGCCGTCGCATCTGCAAGGCAATCAGGCCGGCCTGCGATTCCTCTCCTCTTTATCCCCTCTGCCCCAAATTGAGCGTCGCCCCATCCTCCCACTAACTCTGTAGGGACCGATGGGCTGAGGCCATTTCCTCCCGGTACTGCTCAATCTTCTGGTGCTGCTCATCCGCGGACCAGCCCAAAGCTTCCTGCATGATCTCGGCACAAGCCTCCAGACAATCCAAACCTTGGCAGAGGGACCAGCCGATTTGAAGGCGGCGCCAGAGGAGGTCGCTCAAGCTCAGCGCCATTTCCTCTTCGACGGCGTAACGGACCTCTCCCCGCGTGAAGGGATGATGCGGACAGAGTGGTTTAGCCCAACGTGGATCCTGTCGGATCCACTGCAGGATGGTGCGAGCACCTGCACCGTAGCGTTGAACCAGGCGGGAGACCTCTGAAGGATAGATTTGAGCGTACTGCAGGAGGGACTGCAGGAGTTCTTTCATTTCCTCAGAACGCCAAGTTCCCGACGCCGGACCGATGGGGCTCTGGGCGGTCTTACAGGGATTCAGTTTTTTCTCCCGGAACTTGCGCGCCAGCCAATCCACGACATCCTCGGCAATCTTGCGAAAGGTGGTGAACTTTCCTCCGACGATGGTAACCATTCCGTTGGAGTCCTCGTGAATGAGATGCGTGCGGCTGACCGCCCAAGGGTCCTTGTGCTCCTGGGCCGCCAGGGGCCGGACACCGGCAAAGGTGGAGATAATCCGCTCCCGTTCGAGCCGTAGCTGCGGCAGCAACCGGTTGGTCTCCCGAATCAGATACTCCACCTCTTCCGAAGTGGCCTGAACAGCACCCGGATCGCCGGAGTAATCGGTGTCGGTGGTACCGATCAGCGTCAATCCTCTCCAAGGAATCAGGAAGAAGATCCGCTGGTCGCTCTCCGATGCCAACACCAACGCATGTCGGAGCCCCACGTCCGGGTAGACCAGATGGATCCCTTTCGAGGGACGGACGATCGGCGACAGATTCGGATCGGCCATCTGACGAAGGCGGTCTGCCCATGGCCCGGTGGCATTCACAATCCGTTTTGCCTGGATCGCGTGGCGCTGGCCGGAAAGCTGGTCCTCCACTTTCGCTCCGGTCAACCGGCCCGCTTCCGATCTCCATTCCACCACCTTCATGTAATTGAGCACAACGGCTCCCTCATCGGCCGCGGCAAGGATTGTGCTGAGGACCAGCCGTGTATCATCCATCTGGGCGTCGGAGTAAAGGACCGCCCTTTGGGCAGAGCTCTTCTGCAGGAGCGGTTCTGCCTGATGAAGCTTGGAACCCCGCAGGACCCGGTGCTTACCGACAGAGGATTTCCCAGCCAGCCAATCATAGAGGAGGGCGCCCAAACGCACCAAGGGCCACGGCCGGGGAGAATTCCCGACAACCGGGATGAGGAAAGGAAGGGGCTGGACCAATCGAGGGGCAAGTTTAAGCAACAGCTCCCGTTCCCGTAAGGACTCACGCACCAATGGGAAATCGAGCTGTTCAAGGTACCGGAGGCCGCCGTGTATGAGCTTAGTGGTTTTTGAGGAGGTACCGGAGGCGAAGTCACCTGCCTCCACGAGGGCGCAGGAGAATCCCCGCTGGGCGGCGTCGCGGGCAATCCCCGCCCCCACGATCCCGCCACCGATGATAAGGAGGTCGAAGGTCTGATCGGTGAGCCTCGCGGGATCGCGCGTCATTTACCTACCGTTCGTCCTGAGCCTGTCGAAGCATGAGCGGCGTTGTCCTCACAACACCCGCCGGACGGCGGCCCCCCAACCCAAGAGGGCCGCTTTCCGCTGGGCCACTTTCCAGGTGGGGCGGAAGATGTGATCCACTTGCCTCATTTGCGAGAGATCCCGTGGACTCCAGAAGCCAACCCCAATCCCGGCCAGTTGTGCCGCTCCCAGCGCCGTGGTTTCCACGTTCTTGGGACGGACCACGGGAACACCGCAGAGATCCGATTGAAATTGAAGGAGAAAACTGTTCTTCACCGCCCCCCCATCGACCTTGAGAGATTTCAGGCGGATGCGGCTGTCTTTCTCCATCGCGTGAACGAGCTCCTGCGATTGATAGGCAATCGATTCCAGCGCCGCGCGAGCCAGATGCGCCCGCCCTGTCCCTCTCGTGATCCCGCAGATGAGGCCTCGCGCATCCGGCCTCCAGTAGGGAGCGCCCAAGCCTACGAAGGCGGGAACCAGGTAAACCCCGCCGGTGTCCGGCACCGAGCGGGCCAACGCCTCGGACTCCGCCGCTCCCTTCAGAATACCCAGCCCGTCCCGCAGCCATTGGATCGCCGCGCCGGCGATGAAAACAGACCCTTCCAGAGCATAGGCCGGCTGGCCCTTCGAATCGCAGGCAGCGGTGGTAATCAAACCATGCCTGGAGCGGATGATCCTCCGGCTGGTCTGCATCAGCAGGAAACATCCGGTTCCATAGGTATTCTTCGCCTGCCCCGGCTCGGTGCAGCCTTGCCCGAACAACGCCGCCTGCTGGTCCCCGGCGATTCCAGTGATTGGAATACCGGCTGGGAGCGGGCCAACCCGTGCGGTCACGCCAAATCGATGACTGGAGGGAAATACCTGAGGCAGCAACGGGGATGGAACAGTGAGCCGCTTCATCATGGAGGCAGACCAAGAGAGGGTTTTGAGATCCAGCAGCAGAGTGCGGGAGGCGTTCGTAACATCTGTGGCGTGAACCCGTCCGCCGGTCAAACGCCAAAGAAGCCAGGAATCGGGTGTTCCAAAGGCCAGACGGCCTGCGCGGGCAGAACGGGCAATCGAGGAGTTGTTTCGCAAGAGCCAGGCGATCTTCGTTCCGGAGAAATAGGGATCCAGCACCAGCCCGGTGATCCGGCGGGCCTCCGGTTCATATCGCTTCAGCTGCTGGCAGATTTCCGCCGTGCGACGGTCCTGCCAAACGATGGCGCGGTGTACCGGCCGGCCGCTCTTGCGGTCCCACAGGATGGTGGTCTCTCGCTGGTTGGTGATTCCGATGGCGGCGATCTGCGAGGCTCGAATCCTCCCGCGAGAGAGGGCCGCCTCAACCACCTTCAGAACGGAGGACCAAATCTCCTCGGGATCGTGCTCCACCCATCCGGGCCTGGGATAATACTGGCGGATTTCTTGGTAGGCTTGCGATACAACCTTACCCGCGCGGCTGTAGAGAATCGCGCGCGTGCCGGTTGTCCCCTGATCGATAGCGAGAATCATCTGGGGTCTGACCCCGGAGGGTCTGACCCCATCAGGATTTCAACGCCTCCACGAGCGCCTTTCCAAACTCCTCTGCAGCGTCCGGTCCGGAACCGGTGATCAACTTGCCGTCCTTCTCCACCGGTTTTCCGGTGTAAACAACCCCTTTGGTCTTGAAATCACCGACTGCGTCCTTCCAGATGGTGGCCTTCTTCCCCTTGAGCAGACCTGCGTTCGCCAAGGTCATCGGCGCCAGACAAATAGCCGACGTAGGCTTGCCGGCTTGATAAGCAGCCTTCGCAAGCGCATGTGCTGTTGGATTCTCCCAATACTCGGTCGCCCCCATTCCTCCGACAAAGACCACCGCATCGAACTGATCCATCTTCGCATCCTTGAGCAGGATGTCCGGTTTGACCTTCAGTCCCAGCATCCCAGTCGCCTCGCTCAGGCTGGAGGAGGCCACCGTGACCTGAGCCCCGGCCGCTTCCAGAATCTGACGCGGCTTTTGGTATTCCTCATCTCTGAACTGATTGGATGCAATCACCATAAGCACCTTCTTACCACTTAGAGTTCCCACGCCGACCACTCCTTACTCTGTGCTCAAATCATTTAATAAAGACTCCAGCTTCGCCAAGGCAGTTCTTCCACTTTTTTGTACCAACTCTTTCAGCAATATCTTATTGAGTCGACCGCGAGAAACTTTTAACACACCAGCAGCATCATTAAGATCCTTGGGACTACCCGCGAGAATTTTCATAGCGACAAAATCCTCAACACCGATCAGGCGTATTCGCGCACCCATAAAGTTAGCCTCAATCGTCCTGGAAAAAACAGGCTCTGCAAGACCACGGATATTCATGAGCAGATCAACTCGATTCTTAAAATGGTCTTCTACATTGAGCACAGCGCCCACAGGGTCATCCAAATCCCCTTTTCTGTAGGTATTCTTAAGACCGACTTTCTGAAACTCATCCAACAATGCCCGGATATCCGACTGGCCGGAAGGCAAGGAGATCATGGCATCTGCATCCACACTTGCCCTTACTACACCATGGAAAGATGCCGCAAATGCCCCAATGATCGCATAAGGGATATGATGCTTATTCAAAACGGCGATTACGTCTAGCAGAAGGAGAACGGACTGGGCGGGCCCCTTTGCTTTCATTGACTTCCTGAGATTCTCCTCTTGCGCAACGGCAAGAGGCCCGCACGGTATTTCACACCTGCCTGGTAAACCTTATATACGAGCTGAGTATGCCGAAGGAAAGCGACGAGTCTCTCTTCGGGTTTCATATTCTTGCCAAGCAGGAGAGTTTCCTCACGACCCCTTCTCATAATCTTGGATTCCGTCATTTGACGTTTACACCAAGCTCTCCCCACCATCGATCACGATGGTCTGTCCGGTGATGTGGTCCGAGGCCTTCGAAGCAAGGAAGATGACGAGGCCCGCCAGGTCCTGCGGCTTGCCGTAGCGCCG
>JAHFFF010000081.1 GCA_023248095.1 Candidatus Omnitrophota bacterium
CGAGTCGAGGGGGAAGACCCGGCACAAGGTGGTGGTCCCCGACTCCGCGCATGGAACCAATCCGGCCAGCGCGGCCCTGTGTGGGTTCGAGGTGGCAGAGGTCCGGTCGAATTCGCGCGGCCGCGTTTCTCTGTCGGAGCTGAGCCCCCTCATTGACGAGGATGTGGCGGTCTTCATGATGACCAACCCGAACACGCTGGGTCTATTCGAGGAGGAGGTCCTGGAAATCGCCGAGCTGGTCCATGAAAAGGGAGGCCTCATGTATCTGGACGGGGCCAACATGAACGCCCTGTTGGGTCTCTTCCGGCCCGGGGACATGGGTTTCGACATGGTGCATGTGAACATCCACAAGACCTTCTCCATTCCCCACGGAAGCGGCGGGCCGGGCGGCGGACCGGTGGGAGTCAAGGCGGCCTTGAGGCCGTTCCTTCCCGGGCCCATCGTGGTGCAGACGCAGGACGGTTACCGGCTGGATTCGCCGGGTGCGCTTTCCATCGGGCGGGTCCGTTCCTTTTTCGGAAACGTCGGAGCGCTGGTTCGGGCCTACGCCTATCTGCGAGGGCTGGGGAAGGATGGCTTGCGCAGGGTTGCCGAGGGCGCGATCCTCAACGCGAACTACCTGAAGGCCCTCTTGAAGGAGGTGCTTCCCATTCCGGTGGATGAGCCCTGCATGCACGAGTTCATCGCTTCCGCTAAAGAACTCAAATCCACGGTCGGGGTAAAGGCGATGGACATCGCCAAGAGGCTGTTGGATTACGGCTTCTACGCCCCCACCATCTGTTTCCCCCTCATCGTCGAGGAGGCCCTCATGATCGAGCCCTCGGAAACGGAATCGCGCCAAACCTTGGAGGCCTTCGCAGAGGCGTTGAAGAGGATCTG
This sequence comes from Candidatus Omnitrophota bacterium, assembly GCA_023248095.1. Taxonomy (GTDB): domain Bacteria; phylum Omnitrophota; class Gorgyraeia; order 1-14-0-20-64-10; family 1-14-0-20-64-10; genus JAHFFF01. The sequence goes on from JAHFFF010000081.1 coordinate 880, forward strand.
CGAAGAGGCAAAGGAGATCCCCAGCCGGGTCAAGATGGCTCCCCATCGGATGCCGGTCGCACGGTTGGATGAAGTCCAGGCGGCACGCGATCCGAACTTGCGGTGGTGACAGATTGAAGCGTTCCGAAGGGACCGGGACCAGCATTCAGATCGTGATGGGATGCGGAGAGACCGGAGGTCCGCTGGCCGCCCTTCTGGAAAAATCCGGACGCGCAATCCTCAAACACGATCCCGCTAAGGGTTTTATCCTCTCCGGTGTCACCGGGTCTGTCGAGGCGATGCATGTCTGCATCCCCTGGTCAGAAGAGTTCTTGGAGACCGTGATCGGGCGCGCTTCCGCGTGGAAGCCCGCGGTGGTCATCCTCCATTCGACCGTCCCTGTGGGGACCACCCGCCGCTTGAGGGAAACCCTGCCGGCGGTACATTCCCCGATCCGAGGCATGCATGGCGCAATGGAGCGGGACCTGCAGGGGTACGTGAAATACATCGGTTACGACGATTCGGAAGAGGCGGAGAAGGCCTCCCGGGCGATGGAGGGGGTCTGCACCCTCCGTCTGTTATGGGACAGCCGCACGACGGAGCTGGGTAAGCTTTTGGAACTTGCCCGGTACGGGCTCAACATCGCCTTCGCGAGGGAGCAGGCTCAAATCTGCCGGAAGATGGGTTTAAGTTACGAGCTTGTGGTCGGAGAATTCATCAGAGGGCACAATCTTGGAATGGAGGATCGAGGAACTCCTCACTTGAGGCAGCAGGAGATCTCCACTCCTGCAGGGCCGATCGGCGGGCATTGCGTCCTGCCGGGCATGAAGTTGCTGGTCGATCAGTTCCATCCGGCGATCCTCTCCGAAGCCTATCTCCGTGAGCAGGCGCCACAGGATCTCATCCATCCGACGGCGATTGTCCATCCGGATGCCCAGGTGGGAACCGGGACGAGGATTTGGCATTGGACTCACGTCCGTGAGGGGGCGAAGATCGGAAAGGACTGCGTGCTGGGCCAGGGCTGCTATGTGGCCGAGCAGGTGGTGATCGGTGATCGGGTTCATATCCAGAACGGGGTCTCCGTCTACAACGGGGTGGTCATTGAGGATGACGCGTTCATCGGCCCCCATGTCGTGTTCACGAACGACCTTTATCCTCCGAGCCAAACCATCACCCCGACACGTATCCAGAGGGGCGCCGCGGTCGGCGCGGGGGTGGTCATCCTTTGCGGGTTGACGATCGGGGCAGGAGCAAAGGTTGGAGCCGGCGCGGTGGTCACGAAGGACATCCCCGCCGGCGAGATCTGGATCGGAAACCCGGCGAGGCTTCTGCAAAAGAATCCGGACGGGATGGTGGCTGTTGAAAGGGAGTCGCTTATTTGAGGTTGGGGGCCAGTTTTATCGCCTTCAGCGGGTTGGAGCTGCTCAAGCCGGCCCTCCTGAACGTCCGGGAGCACGCGGTGTGGATCAACGTTGTTTACCAGACGGTTTCGCACACCGGAGTCCCAGCGCCTGGATACCTTCAGGACCTCCTCTCCGACCTGAAGCGGGAAGGGTTGGCGGACCGGTGGATCCCGTTCCAACCCACCGCCCGGGCAACCACCCCCGCCGTGTTCCAATCTTTTCAGCGGATGAAGCTCGAGTTGGGTCGGGAAGACTGCCGCCAAGCCGGTTGCACCCACGTAACGCTCCGGGCCTGCGATGAGTTTTACCTCCCTGATCAGTTCCGCTGGGCACTGGAGGAATCCGCCGGATTAGATGCCGCCTACGTTGCTTCGGTGGATTATGTCCGCCTGCCGCTGATCCGGCACCGGGAGATCTCCTCGTTGTGCCTGCCTTTCGTCCACCGGGCCGAGCTTCCGCTCGGGGAAGCCCGGCTGCCCTTCCGGGTGGACCCGGCCCGGGTTGTCGGAGGGGCGAGGGACCTGAAGCTGCTCCCTTCCCACCGCGTTGTGATGCACCACATGAGCCGGGTCCGGTTTGACCAGGAGGAGGTGGACCGGAAGTACGAAAGCCACTCCTGGTCATACGCCAAATCCCATATCCTGCTGGAGAAGGCCGCGGAGTGGAAAGAGCTGGACCCCTCGCGTTACCTGTGGATGGAGAGGGATCCCTTCGGTATCCTGGACTACTGGGAAAAAGAGTTCCGGAGCTATAAACACTGCGAGGGCGAGCTGCCCGCTCTCAAAATGGGAGAGTTTGATGGGTGATTCAAATTCCGGGGAGGCCACCCCATCCGCCGGAAGCGGATTCTGCATCTGGTTTACCGGTCTTCCGGCCTCTGGAAAATCCACGACTGCGCAGGGGGTTGCAGAGCGCCTGAAGGTGTTGGGGGTTGGGGTGGATCTCCTCGATGGTGACTCATTGCGCAACACCGTTTCGCAGGGGATCGGTTTTAGCCGGGCGGGCCGGGATAAGCACATCCGCCGGGTCGGATCCTTAGCCGCAGAAGGTGTGAAAAACGGCAGGGTGGTCGTTTGTGCCACCATCAGCCCTTACCGTTCCATCCGGGAGGAGTGTCGGTCCCTCATCGGCCCCGATCGCTTCGTCGAGGTGTTCATGGATACCCCCGTAGAGGTGTGCGAGCGGCGTGATCCGAAAGGTCTTTACGCCCGCGCCCGGCGGGGAGAGATCCTGAATTTCACTGGGGTGAGCGATCCGTACGAACCCCCGGAGACTCCGGAGCTGAGCTTGGACACAGTCCACTCTTCCATCGAGCGAAACGTCGACCGGATCGTTTCCCGCCTTGTCCACAGGAAGCTTGTCCCATGGCGTTGATGCTGCCGAGATCGGTCTTCTACCACATCCCCAAGACTGGGGGGACGTGGGTGCGGCAGGCCATCAAGAACGCCGGCATTCCTACGGTTGAACTGGGCGACACCCCGGACCCGGGCGTGAACAAACATAACCGGTTTGTCAGCGTCGATACCATGGGGAGGTTTACGTTCGCGTTCGTTCGTCATCCACTTGATTGGTACGTGTCGTTTTGGTCTTATCGTATGAGAACGGGATGGATGGACGAGGATTGCCTGGATCCCTACATGTCCAAGGATTTCGAGGAGTTCATACGTGGTGTCCTCCGGCATCTTCCGGGCCAACTGTCCCATCGGTTTGAAAGGTACGTGGGTCCCCCCCCTGGGGTCCTCGATTTTGTGGGCAAGCAAGAAAACTTGGCAGAGGACTTGATCCGTGCGCTAAGATTAGCGGGTGAGGAATTTGACGAGGGGAAAATTCTGGCGACTCCACCTCAAAATGTGAGCGTTAACCGGCCGAGGTATTCCTCGGATCTCCTGCGGGCGGTGTTGGAGTCGGAGTACCCAGCGATGGTCCGGTTTGGATATGCGTCCATTCTTGGCACCTGATATTGAAATCAGAAACCTGACAAAGAGGTTTCGTCTCCCCGTGGGCTGGTTTCTATCCCAGCCCGTGATGGCCTTGGACGGGGTGTCTTTTTCGATTGGGGCCGGCGAGGCCTTCGGCCTGATTGGCCCCAATGGGTCGGGGAAATCCACGTTGTTGCGGATTTTAAGCACGGTGCTTCTCCCCTCTTCGGGGCAGGTCTGGATCAGAGGCATCCCGATTTCCAAGGTTACTTTAGTTAAGGCCTTGTTGGGGGTTGCTCCCTCAGAGGCCCGGGGTTTCTCTGGTGAATTATCGGGGAGACAAAATCTCGAATTCTTCGCCGTGCTCCAACGTTTGAGGCCGGCCGCCATCCGCCATCGTGTGGAACACCTGCTTCAAAGGGTCGGCATCGCTGACTTGGGGAAACAACGGGTTTGGACTTATTCCACCGGTCAGCGCCAGCGCTTGAACATCGCCCGAGCCCTGCTGCACGATCCCCCGATCGTCCTTTTCGATGAACCCACCAAGGCCCTGGATCCTTGGGCGGCCAAGGAAACTCGTCTCTGGATTAGAGAGGAATTGATCAAACGGCAGAGGAAGACCTTGCTGATTGCCAGCAACCAGATGGAGGATATTGGGGAGCTATGCGATCGGGTCGTTTTTCTCAGGAAAGGGAAACCCGTCTTTTTGGGTTCGGCGAAGGAAGCCCAGAAGCTTTCGGCGGATAATCTCTCGTGAAGAGATGATGTTCGGCCAGTTGTTGCGTGTCGCAGTCTCCTTCCTCTGGCGCGATCTCCTCTCCATGAGGCCCTGGAGATGGGTGTTTGAGTGGCTGGATGCCAGTCTCTCAGTCGTGCTCTGGTACTTCGTCACCCGATTCCTTAAAACAGCGTCTTTCTCCCCCAACAGATCGGTGGCTGACTATTTCACCTTCAGCCTCATCGGCTTGGCGTTGACCCAGTACGTCTGGCGCGGTTTTTCCTCCCTGTCGAATCGGGTCAGGAAGGAGCAGGCCGCGGGGGCTCTTGAGTCGCTGTGGGTGACGGCGTACCCGTTGCCCCTTTTGATTCTCCTGGAGAGTTTGTGGGATTTTCTCTCCGCCACCGTGAATGCCGGGATCATCCTTTTAGTTGGGACTTATGGTTTTGGGGCTCAGCTTCAGTGGGACAGGATGGTCGCCATCCTTGGGATCGGATGTTTGACCTCTTTGGGGATGGCCTCCCTCGGTCTTTTGGTCGCTTCCTGGGTCATCGCCTCAGGGCGGGGGGATGTTTTCCGGCCGCTGCTCAACAAGGTGGTTCCGCTCTTAAGCGGCGCCTTCTTTCCTTTAAGCCTCATGCCTCCATGGGCGCAGTCTCTAGCAGGGTGCTTGCCGCTCACTCATGCCTTGGCCTTGAGTCGGGGGCTTCTGACCGCTTCAGGGGGTCGAATGGGTTCGGCCTGGTTGTCCCTGGCGGGAATCACCGCGTTGCTGGCTGCGGCGGGTTGGGGGAGTCTTGTCTTGGCTATTCGCCGGGCCAGGGTAAACGGCCGGCTGGTCGCGGTATGAGCGGAAAGGTCTTTATCGCGAACGATACCGAGTGGCTGCGCAGGGGGCTTGAGATGCCTTCTGTGGCGTTTGGCGACAGCATGCTCCCTTTCTTAAAACCGCTTTCCGAGATACGGATTCGCCCCGTGCCGCTCGACCAAATCAAGAGAGGCGACCTGGTGGCATTCCGCCTCCAGGGACATCTTTGCGTCCACCGGGCGCTGAAGCTTATCCGTCGGCCTGAGGGAATGGCCTGGTTAACCAAAGGAGACAACCGCTTCCGATACGATCCTCTACTGGGGCCTCAAGAGATCGTTGGCGTAGTCGTCCGGGTCGGTTCTTCGGATTTGACCACCCGACCCCGGCGTTTGGCGAACCACGCCGCTGCCCTGCTTTCTTACTATCCGCTTGCTGTTTCTCTTCGAATAATCTCCTGGCTTCCGCGCGGTAAAAGGTTGGCAACCCGATGGGCTGCATCCTTTCAGCCTTTCTTGCTTTTAAACAGAATTCTCAGCCGATGGAGCGGTGATAAGGCTCTTGCCCAGAGGTTTCATTCTCGTTCCTGCGGAGTTGAACTGAGAAATTATCGGGAAGAGGATGCCGATGCGCTTGTGGAGCTTTGGAATTGCTGTCTGCCAACGGAACCGACCGATCCCGCCCGGTTCATCGCCAAGATCCGGCGCAGCCCCTGGTTTTCGCCGGAAGGCTGTTTCCTGGCCTTCCGGGGATCTCGAATGGCTGGGTTTGTCTTTTCCAGCGAACGCCTCTATCCCGACGAAAAGCCTTATCCTTCCCGGAAGGGATTCGTCGAATGCCTTGGGGTGGATCCCGGCGAGCGCCGCAAGGGGATCGGGTCCCTGCTGCTGAGCCGCGCTGTCGGTTATCTCCGCTCAAGGGGATGTCACAATTTCCAGACAGGACGTTTCAGGATTCCTTCCCGAGATGGCGACGCAGGTGTCCTTTTGGGGCCCCCCTTGTCCTTTTTCGGAAGGCACGGTTTTGAGATCATGTCCATCAGTCAGGAATTTAGTGGGATCCCTGACCAGTGGGATCGCGCCATCTCCGAGCGCTGGAGGGTTCGTCTTCGGGAGCATGGTATGGTGGTGCGAACGGCCGAACCAGGAGACCTGCCCCGTTTCAAAAATGCCATCCGGCAGTGGGGTCATCCAAACCGAAGCGGTTATCCACAAGCCCTCCTTCTTGCCGTTCATGAGGATCGGGTGGTGGGTTACTGCCACGCACCCCTTCTGGAGGAGATCCGTTCCTACGATCAGATCGATTGGGTCTGGGCGGCTACGTCCGCCGAGGGTTTCGGGTACATCCATGGGCTCTACGTCGATCGTGCCTACCGGCGCTTTGGCCTGGGGGCGGCCCTCGTGGCTCTCGCGTGCGACAACCTGTTTGATCGAGGATGCCGGGAGGTAAGAGGTTGGGCGGTCTCCTGGGGAATTCAAGCTCGATATCTCCGGTGGAACGCAACACCTGTCCATAGCGTGGTGACGATGTCTAGATCCATTTGGAGGAAGGAGTGATTTGAACTCTCAGACTTAAGCGCGCGCAATCGTGCTAATCTGGCACGGTAACGGCTGTTCTATTGTTCGTCCGTCTCTGTCGAAGATTCGGAAGTTGGAAGAGAAGTATTCTCGTAGAGGAGGCAAGATGGTTAACGAATATCCGCAACGATTGGATCATGTCGTCTGGAAAGTGATCGAAGGAAGAGGGATCCTCCTGAACTTGGAGGATGGAGCCTACTTTGAAGTGGGCCC
>JAHFFF010000082.1:0-4156 GCA_023248095.1 Candidatus Omnitrophota bacterium
GGTTGCTGGGATCGAAACCAATCACTACGGTCCCCTCTGCGAGTAGATCGGTGCCTTCCGCCTGTCTGAGATTATCCACTCCCGAGCGGTCCCCGACCCGGACGGGCCCCTTCACCACAGCGTTGTAGCCCATGAACACGCCGCCAGAGAGGACCGCCCCCGCCTTCATGCCGGTGACCGAACCGTAGTCACTCGTCCCGGAACCAGCGCCCAGATTGATCCGCTGGGTGCGTACCTTGCGGGCAGTCCCATCCGGCATCTCAAAGGTCAGCTCGTGAAGCAAACCACTGGAGGAGATGTAGCCCTTTTCCAGAGCAACGCTTCCTTTCAGGACACCCAGGAGGACCGCCTCCACCCCTTCGCGGAACTCCTGCGCGTCTTTCGCCAGCACCGCCACCGCCGTCGTGCTGCCGTAATACGAGAGGTGCGGCATCTCCACATTGTCTTCGCTGGTGGCCCCAATGAAGGTGGTCGCCTTCACCTCTCCCAGGTTGTTGACGCTGGCAAAGGGACCAATGTCGGCAAAGCGGCGGCCCTTCACACCAGGCCCCATCACCGCCCCCATCACCACCCTCACTTCTCCCGGTGCCGCATCCTGCGGGTCGCTGTTGAGCTGGGAACCGACCACCCGGGCCGGCACCACCTCATCGCCACGGCGAAACGGAACGATCACCGCGTCCCGCACCTTCGCCCCATCCACTTTACCCTTCACGATGGCGCGGGAGATGTCCACCCCCTCTCCATCTACCTGAGACCCCTCCCCCACCACAAAAGGCTGCTCAGGCGTCCCTCCCGCATATCCACCCACCCGTGTTGCTGCCTCAATGACACCGGGCCCTTCCAGCCGTGCCCTATCCAGCAGGTGAGCCCCCTTGGCGATGGTGATGGTCTCCGCCCGATAGGTGCCGTTCTTGGTCGGATCCAACGTGACGTTCCCGAAATCGCCGGAAAGACGGACCGGCTGCGTGATCTGCACGGATTGAAGGAAGCGGACGCCGTTGACCCCCACCGCCTCGAAATGCTCGCCAAGGATGAGCTGCTGCTCCATCCCGGCCGAAGAAACAGGCGGCAACGACTCTGCCGGACCGGCCTCCAGATGGGAAGCAATATAGGGCTCAACGAATTCTCTTAAGTGGTCTTGCAGTTTCAAGGCTGGATCAGCCAAATCCTCATCCTTGAATGAGAGATAGACCAGCGCCGTCCGAACGGCGCCCGGAGCTTCCCGGAAAGTGGTGACAAAGAGACTCGGATCCTCCAAACGGACCTCCCGGCCTGCCGCGGCCGTGATGGACTTGACCCGATCGGAAATTCCCAGGATGGGCGGCTGCTCCGTTGAAGGACGCCCATAGGGGAAAACTACTATAAGAAACGACCGGCCGGGGAAACCAGGGTGCTGTCTCGGCTTTTCACCGGCCAGGAACTGTGGGCTGTTCCGAAAGGAGGCGTAGAGTGGAATGAACCACCCTGCCTGCGTCTCATCGAACCCCTTGATGTCCCTCAAGTAACCGCCGAGCCGATCCTGCCATCCTCCCTGGATCGCCCGTTCGATCCGCCGGAAGACCCCGAGCGTGTCCAATCTCTCTTCCGAAGCATCCGCAACAACGATGGAAACCCCCACGTTGTCAGGATGATCCTCCGTCCATGCTTTGGCAATGTTGATGACCTTCTCTGTGGAAACCGCTTGAACCGGTATGATGTGCAGTCCCGGTTCGTTCGAACCGACCACTACTACGTAGGTTCTTTCCGGTGGACCGGGATCTTCGAAGTGGCCGAACTGACGCATGCGAACCGGCCCCGTCTGATTTTTAAATCCCTGAACCAGTTCGGCAATCAACTGCTCCAGTTTCTGGGTTGGTGTGGGACGACTCTGAGCCAGCTTGACCAGCTCCTGCGCCGCCCCTTGTATCCCCAAGAGGGTCTCCTCCAAACTTCGAATAACGGTGCCCGTATCCGCCGGCAGATCCTCCTGGGGGATCCCCTGGACCCGCTCAAGGAGTTCGTCGAATCGCGACAGTGCCTGACCGTACTGATCCTGATCCACCAGCCTCACGGCCTCCAATACGCTCTCCGCCACTGGGGCATCCGAGTGGGCTGCTTGGATCTGGCGAATTCGGGAATAAATATGATATTTCCCCCGGATATATGCCTTCAAGCCAGCTATCTTCTTCGCATCGTCGCCGGTCTCCTCCAGTCCCGCTTCCACACCGGAGATCTGCTTCGCCAGATTGCGCATGTAGGTCTCCGTCCAGTCGGTCCAGACAACGGGATCCTCATCCGTCGCGAAGCGGATCGCCTCAGAGGGGGTCAGCGAGTACCCGTCAATCCGATTGTATTCCTCGGCCAGCTTCTCGGGATCAATCCCCTGCTCTCTCAGGGCCCGGTGAATGGCCTCCGTCCGGGCAGCCAGGCGGTTGAGTTTCTGTTGGATGATCTTGCGCCCTTCCTCTGCCCGTTTCCGGATTCCGGTCCACTCTTTGCTCTTCCGAAAAGCTGGAGTGGCAACGGCCTCTTTAAGCACCCTGTCGGTCGTTGAGAGGGCCGCTCTGGTTGCGTTCCACTTCGGCCGCTGAGCAAGATAGCGGTACTGCCGAAAGTGCTGGGGATCCCGCATCCAGAGATCCGTCAGGAGGATGCGCCCCTCCTTCTCCGCCGCCTCAGCGGGATTCGTCAGGGTTTCGGAGAACGCCTTCAGGAGTGCTGATGGAGTTCCAAAGCTCAGTGTTTCCGCCGCGCCGTCGGTGCCGGCAACCTGTATCTTCTTCCCCAGGATGCCAGACTTCCTGATCTGGGCGGCCAGCTCCCTCAGCTCATTGCGCAGCGGCGCAAAACGCTCCCTGGCTCCGTAGAGGGTGAAGAGCTGCATGAAGACCATGCTGGTCATGAAGCCGGTGAAGGGGTTGTCCATGTCGGGGATCGGCACCGTGGCGTCCACCAGTTCAGAGACCTCCGCGGCCCGTTTGTCGTTCATGTCCTGCTCGTTCATCAGGACGATGATCTTTCCCAGCTTTCCACCCTTTTCGGAATGGTTGACCCGGCCTCGGGTCTCCCGAATAGCCTGAAGCACATCCTTGTAGCCGTTCGGAAACGCCTTCATACTGGGAAGAAACATGATGGCGACGGCGCCGGCCCGGAGGATGGCATAGGGCCCGTGTTTTCCGGTGATGATGTCCTGATCGAACGCCCCTTCCCGCAGGCCTTCCTCCACCTTCAGCCGGGCCTCCGCCGCGCCGGTCCTCCAGACGTACCATCCGGCAAGCCAAAGGAGCTGGCCCCTTTGCTTCGGGTCAAACTTGTCGAAGACGTCCTCCAAGAGCATTTCGTATTTGCGCGTCAGCTTCAGGGAACCATCCTCCCGCTGACTCATGATCTTTGAGAGGTTCTTCGTCGCCTGATCAAACTTGTCCACCAGCGCAAAGAACTCCCCCTTTTCCTTCTCAAAGGCTCCCTGGATGGCCTGCACGTGGGTCGTCAGCAGGCCGGCCGCCATCACGCCGACATTGAGCGACCCCGTGGCCGGAATGGCCCTCTCGTAGCCGACAAAGGTGTAGACGGAGTGCCGGTGGCCGTCGAAGCGGGCGACTTCCTTATCAATGGCGCTTCCCGCCACGTTGGTGATCACGCTCGGCAGGATCCTGCGGTCCTTCAGGTCCAGACCGGGAGAGGCTCCCAGGGCGCGGTTGAGCCGGTTGAGCTTCTCCGCGGCCACCTTCACCGTCTCGGTCTGGCCGGTGTTCGAAACGAAGGTCACCATGATCCTCTTGTCGTTCTTGGCCAGTTTCTCCGCCCGGTATTTCATCTTGCCGGAATCCACAAAGGCCTGGAATTCTTTCCCCGTCATCCCTTTGAAGGTGATGTCCCCATGGGGAACCGTTGTCCCCACCATCTCCGCGACCTGCGAGAGAAATCCCGAGGTCCCTTCCGCAACGAAATACCACTCCTCTATGTCGCGCAGTTCATCCAGATAGTTCAGATCACGAAAGACCCCGCGCCGATACTCTTCCAGCGTGCGATGCCAGCCGGCCACCTGATTCCCGACCTCCCGCTCCAAACGGCTCTTCTCCTTTCCCGGCAGGATGCTGGCCAGGTCCACCATCCCCCGCTCCGGGAGAAGGTTCGGCAAGCTCTCCTCGGGCTTAAGCTCCTCGTCCCAGACGCC
>JAHFFF010000082.1:4166-7446 GCA_023248095.1 Candidatus Omnitrophota bacterium
GCCCAGGCTGTAGCTGTCCATCTCGCCCCGCTCGGCCTCCCGGAACCGCTTCTCCGGATGCTTGCGGGCGATATTGGGGACCCCCGGTATGGCCCGTTTCTCCGAAGCGGCCAGCCGCTTCCCCGGATCCCGCACACCACGGACCCCTTGGGCGAACCCTGCGACCTGCCGGAACAGCCGGACCAAATCCTGCTGGATACCGGCGAAGTTGGTGATGTCGGTGAGGTGTTCAACCCGTTGATACGCGCCGCTGAGCTCCCGCTGCAGGTCCACCAGCCGCTCAATCTCCTCCTTGCCCAACCAGAGGGCCCTCTTCTCCCCCGCTTCAAGAGGGGTCGAAGCCCCCAAAAGACCGTCCACCTGTTCCCGGACATCCTTGACGTGATCAAGCCATGCAGCCTTCGCTGTTTTTCCATCCGTCGGAACCGGCTCCTTCTCCATCCGGTCCGCCAGATGGCTGACGCGGTCGGCCACAGACTTCAGAGGCGGCACGTACACCTCCAGGTCCCCGCCGGTTCTCCCGCGTGCCATCACAAAACCATCCTCGGCGTTGTTCATCACCGCGATGGCCATGCTGCTGTAGTGTGCGTCGAAGAAAGTTCGCTGAAGGGCCTCCCGGTTGTCCGCTATCTGCTTCCGTCTTGCATCCCGCTCTTTCTGATCCAAAATCTCACTCAGGACCGCCTCATCCACCGGTTCTGCCTCCCGGGTAAACTCCTTGGCGAGATCCTGCCGCCCCCCCTGCTGCGCCGCATCGAAGATCCAGGGAGTCTCCAGCCCTCTGCGGATGATGTCGCTCAAGTGCCTCTTGGCAAGCGCGATCAGGTTCTCCTCGTCCGTCTGCTCGGGGAGTGTGATCCAGGACCCCAGCTCCTTCCTAAGGAACTGGATCGCCCGATCGTGATATTCCCGGGCGTTCCCAGCTTCCGACTCCACAAGTTCCAGAAGGGATTTCCAGTCTTCGACGTATTTCACGAAGCGGAGAAGCCGCTGGATCGCCTGCTGGAGGGGAACCAGCGTTCCCGGCGCCTGGCCCCGGTGCATGAAGCCGGCCACCGCGGTCAGCACCTCGGAGTCGGTATCGCCGTCGAACTCCAGCCCCATGGTGAGCAGGATGGCCTTGAACGGCTTGAAGGTCTCGAAGTTCCCATTGTGGGCCAGCACGATCTCGAACGGCCGGCCGTCGGGAATCTTCAGCCCCGGGATCTGCTTGCGGAACGGATGGGCGTTGTTCGGGTCGGAGGCGTCCCCCACCGTGGCCCATCGCGTGTGCCCGATCGCCTCCATGGGGATCAGGATGGGATCCGGACGACCTGCGATCTTCATCCGGAACACCTCGTCGCCGAAGCCCTCATCCAGTTCAAAAGACTCTTCCATCCGCTTCTCAATGTTGAGATTGTCGGACATCGGGCTCACTTGGCTGACGTTGACCCCATATTCCTTGGCAACCACCTCTTTGAGCATCGTCAGAAAGGAGGCGAGCAGATCAGTCAGCATGGCGTTCAGGTGCCCGCTGTCTTTGATGAGAAAGAGATGGTAGTTGCCGTTGACCTTCGCCTTGATCGCGATGCCTGCCCCATCGTAGCCGCCCGTGAGCATCAGCCGCAGCATCTGGGGGACCCCCCGAAGGACGTTGCCCCGCATCGCGCAGATGCGGCACTCCGACTCTCCGGGCCGAGTCGCGTAGCGGTTGTAATAATCAACCTCCGCTACGGGGTCCTTGCGGCTGTGAAGCCACTCCAGATACTCCAGGGCCCCGGAGGGACTGAGGCGGTTGAGATTCACCGGGGTAGAGGCGGGACCTGATGCGAGCAACTTCTCCTCCAGGCCAGCCTTGTCCATTTCCGGCCGCAGCGCCCAGGCGGGAACGGCTTGAGTAAAGGTAAAGGAAAGGATTGTAAGTCCGGCGAAGAATTGAAGGAATTTATGCCGTCGCGCAAATCTCATGGATTTAACCTCCCTAGCTAGGTAGCGTGTTCCGTTTCGCGAATTCGTTGAGGCATGGTCACTTCTCCGCCGCGTAGGCGACCGACCTGGATTCGGTGGCGGCCACAGGCCGCATCTGCTCCGAAGAGGCCTGGTCGTCGGCCTTCTTGCTGGTCGGCCCGATGGAGGAGGTAGGAACCCCCAGCTTCTGCCGGTACTTCTCCGACATCGGGACGTAGGTCTCCTTGAGGACCCGGTGGTACTTCTCGGTGTCCGCCGGCGTCACCTTCCCCACCTTCGGAGCCACCACGGCGTAAGAGATCTTCCTATCCTGGAACAGGCGCTCAAAGGCCGGCGTATGGAAACCGCCAGCCACCAGGACCGCGCAGGGAACGTTGAACTCCTTGATCTGCTTGACGGCGTTCTCCACCATCGCCTCATCCCGTTCCCGGGCAACCTCGTAAAAACTGGTCATCGACGGCATGGAGGCATTCAGCGGACCGGGATCCAACGCAAAGGTCAGCGGAGGCTTCAACTCCGCCCCCAGCCCTCGGATGTCATCCGCCCACTGGTCCGGCTTGAATTCCTTCTTGTGATCCCGATAGTAGTCGTAGCTGTCGGGGGTCAGTTTCAGCTCCAGCAAATCCTCCAACACCCCCACATCCCTGGCAATCTGGGCCAATTTTCTCTGCGACTTGGTTCTAAAGTAGCTGTCCTTGACCCGGCCGGTCAGATCTTCCACCTCGGTAAAGAGGGAGGCGTGGTCGATCCCTTCGAAGAGGGACAGGTACTCGATGTACTGGGTCAAGGTGGGGTAGATCGAAGCCTGCTCCGGCTTCAGGTGCGTCTTCAGATGCCCGTAAAAGGAGGCCGGCGTGATCAGGCCCTGCTTCAACTCCAAGCTTTGCCTCAAGAGCAGTTCCATCTCCGGTTTGGGCATCGATTGCGTGAGGGATTCGATGAATTGCGTTCTCTCCTTTTCCACCGCCTTGAAGTCGATCTCCTTCTCCAAGCGGTTGGCCTTGAGGAATTTATTCAGGTTAGGAAACGCGCTCTCGGCCGTGGAGACCTTGCGCTTGACCGCCTCATCCGCCAGTCCCTGATAATGCTGGGCCAGCGGGACGCGCCCTTCCTTAACCTCCAGCTCCTTGAGCTCCAGGCCCTTCACCTCATCGGGGTAAAGCTGCTGCTTCAAGGCCTCCACCGCGTCCCGGAATCCTCCCATGGCGGCCAGCGCCCTGGCCTGCACCTTCTCCACGGTGAAGAAGGCCTCCATGTTCTGGTCGTACAGCTCCGGTCTCTCAACCCCAAAGACGGTGAAATTGTAATCGGTGGTCAGGTCCAGGTAGTTTTC
>JAHFFF010000083.1 GCA_023248095.1 Candidatus Omnitrophota bacterium
CAGGCGGCATGGAGTGCTTCCTCTCTCTGTTTGGGCAAGGTAAAGATGAAACGTGTGCCTTGCAGAGGAACGCTTTCCGCCCATATCTTCCCCCCGTGAAGTTCGACGATCCCCTTGCAGATGGCCAGCCCCAGCCCCGTTCCCCTCTCTCCGGGCATTTGGAGGCGCACCAGCTGCTCGAACTTCTGGAAAAGCCGGTTCAGCTGACTCGGATCGATCCCCGGGCCCGTGTCTGCAACACTGCAGGAAACCACCTTGGAACCGTCCTCGATGGAGACCTCGATGAAACCGCTGTGAGTAAATTTCAAGGCATTGGAAATCAGGTTCGTGAAAACCTGGGCCACCTTATCCCGATCTGCGCAGACGAGAACCCTCCGGTTCGGGAGCCTGGTCTTCAAACTCAACCCCCTCTCCTGGACACGGCTCAAGAAGGCCTGGGCAACTTCCTTTGTCAGCCCTGCGATGTCGAACTCTGCTCGCTCGAGCGGAAGCTTCCCAGCCTCGATCCTAGAGAGGTCCAAAAGATCCTCGATCAGGCGGCCCAGGCGATCGATGTTCCTCAGGGTGACAGAGAGGGTTTCCCTCTGCTCGTTGGCGAGCTCTCCACAGATTCCCTCCAGAACCTGCGAGATCCCTTCCCGGATGATCGCCATCGGAGTGCGCAATTCATGGCTCACGTGGGCCACAAACTCATCCTTTAATCTCGCCAACTCGCGGAGTTTCCGGTTGGCCTCCGCAAGCTCTGCCGTGCGCTTCTGAACCAACCGCTCCACCTCGACCTCGCGCCGAAGGCCTACCAAGAAATAGGCCGCCATGAAAGCACCTACGGAGATCCCCAGCGCGATCAAGCTCCAGGAATCCCATCCCCGCCGGGCAGCAAGCCATGCAGGCGCCGAGAGTCCAATCCCTACAGCGGACGCCAGAAAAATCCCTATCCAGAAATGCAGCCGCTCTTTCATCTGTTTCCTAACCGGACTTCCCTTAGAAACCTCCGGTACCGCTGGTGCCGTTGGAGACATAGATGTCGTCGTCCGCGGTGGTGATTTCTCCGGTCGTCGTGTTGAAGGTAACATCGGACGTGTTGTCCGGGCCCACTGACCAGATGGCGTAATACTTCCCATTGGCCGTCTTACTGTACTGGTACTGGGCGCGGGGGGTGGTAGTGCTGAATGGGTCGGTGAGGGCCGTGCTGATCAGCGTTGGAGTAGCCCCCGTCAGCGCCGACTCCCAAGCAGTAGCACTCGTATCGGGGTAGGCCTTGCTGTGGTGGATGTAATAGGATTCCACCCCGGCCTGCAGGGCACGCAGCTCCGCGGCCGCCTTGGCGGTATTCCCCTCGTCGATCATCCCCCTCAAGCGGGGCAAGGCGATCCCCACCAAAATCGCAATCACCGAAATCACAATGATCAACTCCACCAACGTGAATCCCTTCCGTCTCTTCATCTGAGCCCTCCATGTTGAAGTACCTTGACCATGTCGAACATGGGCAAGAGCAACGATGCCATAATCAATGCGATGATTCCCCCCATCCCGATCAGCAATACGGGCTCCAACACCGTGGTCAATTGCTTGAGAGCGAAGTTGACCCGGAGATCATAAAAGTCGGCCACCTTGTCCAGCATGACGTCCAACCGGCCAGATTCCTCGCCGGCCCGGATCATCTGAATCACGTCAGGACGAAACACCCTCCCCACGGAGAGTGTCGCAGCAATCCGTTCCCCTCTCTCTACAGCCGCTCGCACCCGGTTGAGCTCCTGGGCGAATACGGGATTCTCCGCCACACCACCCGCAATCTCCAGGGCGCTTAAGATCGGGATCCCGCTCGCCACCAGGGTTGCCAGACTTCGGGAAAAACGTGCAACCAGCGTCTGGTGGATGACCGCCCCTACAACCGGAAGCCTCAACAATCCGCTGTGAATCCGGTAATGGACCGCTGGCACTCGCGCTAGCGTTCCAAATCCGAGAAGACCAACTGCGCAGAGGAAACCAAAAAGCCACCAGCGAGTTCGCAGTGCATCCCCCACGGCCGAGACGAACCGCGTCGGGGCAGGAAGGACAATCCCCGCCTTGGAAAAGAGGGTTGCGAATTGCGGAACAACAAAGGCCACCACGAAGAGCACCAGGAGCAGACTGACCGAAAGAAGCAATGCCGGATAGGTCAGAGCCCCTTGCACGGTCCTGCGCAAGGACAGGTCCCGCTCTAAGAAACCAGAAAAACGGTTCAGCACCGTATCCAGTTTTCCCGATCCCTCTCCAACCGCCACCATGCGGGCCATGAGGGACGGAAAGATCTTCGGATGGCGGCTTAATGCCTCGGAAAACGGCTTCCCCCCCTCGACATCCCGGGTTACCTCTTGGAACGCCTCTTTGAAGGGGCCGGGGCCCAACTGTGAAGTCACGGAATTCAAGCAGGAGACCAGGGCGATCCCCGCCTCCACCAGATTGGCCAGCTGGACCACCGTCATAAGGAGCTGCTCTTCCGAAACCAGTCGACCGAAGCGGATATGGCCAAACCCCGGGGAAGCGGTCGACCCCTCCTCCATCCGGGTCACTAGGTATCCCATCTTGCGCAGCCGATCCGCCAGAGCAACCTTCGATTCGGCCTCCAGGACACCCTTCACAAAGCGGCCTGCCTCATCTCTGGCTTGATAGGTAAACGTAGGCATCCCCTTTAGCTCTCCTGAGTCACCCGCAAGATCTCATCGAGGGTGGTGATTCCCGAAGCCGCCTTCAGGAGTCCTTCTCCTCGAAGGGGCCGCATCCCGCTCGCCCTCGCCTGCGCGTTGAGGGCCACCGCAGAGGCCTTTGCCAAGGTCAGGCGTTGAATGGCCTCATCCGGCACCATCAGTTCAAAGATCCCAATCCGACCGTGATAGCCGGTCTGCCCGCATTGCCGACACCCCTTTCCTCGCATCCATTGCCCCTGCTGTGTGAATCCAAGCTTCTTGGCGGTCTCAGCCTGGGCTGGATCCGGGATCTTACAGTCGTCACAAAGGGTACGGATCAATCGTTGCGCCAGCACTCCGATGACGCTGGAGGTCACCAAGAAGGGCTCCACCCCCATATCCAGCAAGCGGGTGATGGCAGTCGCCGCGTCGTTGGTATGCAAGGTGGCGAAGACCAAGTGGCCGGTCAAGGCCGACTGAATCGCAATCTCTGCCGTCTCCCGATCCCGGATCTCTCCGACCATGATCATGTCTGGGTCCTGGCGCAGGATGGAACGCAGCCCGGTCGCAAAGGTCAAGTTGACCGAAGGATTGACCGGGATCTGACGGATTCCGGCAAGCCTGTATTCCACGGGATCTTCCAAGGTAACGATGTTCCTCTCGGTCGCATTGAGCGTCGCCATCGAGGCATACAGGGTGGTGGTCTTGCCCGAACCGGTGGGCCCGGTCACCAGCAGGATGCCCCAGGTTTTCTTCAGAAGTTCCAGGTAGCGGGCCAATACCTCGGGAGACATCCCCAACCTTTCCAAGCGCAGCTGAAGGCCGCGATTATCCAACAGACGCAGGACAACGGTCTCGCCGTCGATCGCCGGCATCACCGAAACCCGAACGTCCAGCTCTTGTCCTTCCATGTTCACCCGGAAGCGCCCGTCTTGAGGCTTGCGGCGCTCAGCGATGTCGAGCGAGGCCAAGATCTTCGTCCGAGAGATGACCGCCGCCTCCAAATGCTTGGGAAGTGTGGTGAACTCCCGGAGGATTCCGTCCACTCGAAAGCGGACGCGGAGGAGATCTCTCCCCGGCTCCAGATGGATGTCGGAGGCTCGGTTGCGGATCCCGTCGGCCAAGAGCAGGTTCACCAGGCGGACCACCGGCGCCTCGGAAACCAACCCCTGAAGCGTCTTCGCTTCCAGTGCCTTGCCCGGCTCCAATCGAACCTTCTCCTGCGTCAGGTCTGAAACCAGCTCATCCAATCGTCCCTTCGCGCCGTAATATTCCCCCAGCGCCTGGGTGATCTCTTCCTCGGTGGTCACCACCGGCTCGATGGTCTTGCCGGTCTTCAGACGAAGCTCGTCCAAAGCGGTGAGGTTGAGGGGATCGGCGATTGCCACTGTCAGGGTGTCGCCGACCTTGAAGAGCGGAAGGACATGATGTTTACGGGCCAAGGGCTCCGGGACAAGCTCCAGAACCTTGGAGTCGATGAGATAAGACCTTAACTCCACCCGCGGGATCTGAAGCTCGCGGCTCAGCCACTGAGCCAGCGCCGCAGGGTCCACAAACTTCAGGCGGACTGCCGTCTGACGCACCGTCTGGCCCAGCCGGACCGCCTCCTCCCTGGCCCGGGCCAGCTGTTCTGCGGTCAGCAGACCCTCATCGACTAGCTTTTCATCCGGTTGCTTGGTTGTCTTCACGTTAGAAGTCCCCGAATCGCCGCAATCAGATCCTTCGGATCGTACGGTTTTCCCATCACGGCATACTTGCCCTCCAGTCGAACCCCATGTTTTTGCGCCGCAATGAGATCAATGCTTTGCCGGGTCATTGGACCGCTCGCTGCCACAGCGGTTAAGAACAGCACGGGGATCGAATCCGTGGAAGGATCCTCCCGAAGGATCTTGTAGATCTCAATGCCGTCCTTCCCTGGAAGCTTCAGATCCAGCACAATCAAATCCGGCTTCATCTCTTTGGCCTTCTGGATCCCCAAGTCAGCGTCTGCTGCCTCAATCACCTGGAACTGATGGGCCGCCAGGCGCCTGGCCAACAAGGTGCGCGCATCCGGTTCATCCTCAATCAGCAAGATCTTCTCCATCTCTACAATTTGCTCCCATCGGGTGAGACATCCGCCACTTCTGATGTTTCTGAATGAGCTCTTCTCTTGGCCAAGCCTAAAACACCTGGCAGGGTGGTCTCTTCCCGAGGGACAAAGGCCCATCCCCAGCCCGCCTCGGAGAGACGCACATACTGCGGATGGGCACCCAGAATCTCCGAGAGCCTCTTGCGCATGGCGGGGAAACCCTCTGCATCCAGAACGGATAGGATGACAATCCCGCCGGTTGGGTTTTCCAGTACGCGATCCTCACGGGAAACTTGCTTGCTGAGGAAATCGATGGCCTTGCCCACCGCCAGGGTCTTGTGCGGCCTCGGTTCGAAGAGCTGAACCGCGAGGATTCGCCCCTCGCGGGCCGCTTGTTCCCGCATCACCCGAAACTCTTCGGTCAGGGCAAACGTCGGATTATACAAAGGAAGGCTGACAATAAAGGTGGCCCCTTTCCCCTGCTGCGATTCCACCCGCACCGTCCCCCCATGCAGGTGGACGACCTCCCGAACGATGGCCAAGCCCAATCCGGTTCCACGGGTGTTGAGGCTGGCCGGAACCCGCAGTTGAGAGAATTTTTCGAAGAGGCGCCTCCGTTCTTTGGGGGCAATCCCGATCCCGGAATCGGACACCGCCAACTCAGCACAGCGCCCCTTGGCGGCCAGCCTCACGGTGATGGATCCATCCGATGGAGTGAACTTGACCGCATTGGTGAGCAGATTCTCCAGCACCTGGGTCAAGCGGGATCGGTCCCCGTACACCGCCGGGACGGAACTCGCTTCAAGGCTCAAGCGCCGCGGAAGCACCAGCAGTTGATACCGGCTCCGGACATCCTGCACCACCTCCGCCAAATCCATCGGCTCTCGATGCAGCAACAACCGGCCCGCCTCGATTCGTGAGAGGTCCAACAGTTCGGTCACAAGCCTAAGCATCCGTTCCGATTGAGCCCTGATCATCTGCGCCAGCTGCTCCTGATCGGGGCTGAGCCTTCCAGCAAATCCATCGATAAGCTGCTGGGCCGCTTCCGTGATGAGCGTTAGGGGGGTTCTGACCTCGTGACTCACTTGGGCCACAGTCTCGGAGGTCACCTTGGCCTGCTGCCTCAGACGTTGGGTGATGGCCTGCGCCTCATGCACAAGGGCCGCCTGGGAAATCACGCAGGCCAGCCGATCCAGGAACCGTTTGGCTTCCGCGCTGTTCACCCAGCGGAATCTGCGAGAGGGAGAAAAGCTGGAGAGATTGATGACACCCACCGTCCGGCCCTCCACAACCAAAGGGACGCAGCAGATGGCCTTCACTTCTTGGAATCGACGGCCTTGGCTGTTCCGGGGAATGAACCTGGGCTCCCTGCTGGCGTCTATGGAACAAAAGGCCTTTTGGGATCGAGCCACCCATCCGCAGAGCCCTTCCCCAACCCTGAATCGCAACCCGCTTCCCTGCGGCTTCACTCGAGCCCCGTGGGCCCAGCGGACCACCAGTTGATCCGTGTCGCTGTCGAGCACCATAATGGAACAGCGATCGGCCTTGGTCAGATCAAGCAGGGCCTGGCAGCATCCCTCCATCAGAGGTTCCAGGTCCAGCTGACCCTCCAGCTTCTGCAGCCATTGATCGAATGATCTTTTAGCCAACATGCATGAGCTCTTGGATCTTCATCAGCAACGCCTTCGCCTCGAACGGCTTTGTCAGATAGGCATCGGCCCCACACTCCGTCGCCAGGGTGACATCCTCCACCTGCGCCCGAGCGGTGAAGATGAGGATCGGAATCGCCCGGGTCCTCTCATCGAACTTCAACAATCGGCACACCTTGTATCCATCCAGCTTGGGCAGCATCAAATCCAGGACAATCAAATCCGGCTTGGACTGCTTGACATGATCCAACGCTTGCTGGCCGTCGTAGGCCACCTCCACCTGGTAACCCGCCGCCTGAAGCCGCAAGGAAACCAATTGGACCAAATCCGGCTCATCGTCCACCAATAAAATGCGAAGCTTCCGATCCTCCATAGGAACCTCCTACCCTCCGCTCTACTCGAGCCCCAGCCTGCGGTTCTCCGCCTCCAGGCGAGCCACCTGGGCCCGATCCACCATCCAATCCTCCAGCGCGCTGCGGTGAAACCTCCAGCGCCCACCCACCTTAAAACCAGGCAACTTTCCTTCTTTGACCAGTCGGTAGATAGTCATCGCGTGGAGATGCAGAATCTCGGCAACCTCTTCTACATTCAGGATCTGTGAATCTGTTTTCACGTTTGCCCACTCCAATTAAGTGTTTTTCAATTATTCTTACTACCATTCACTATTTTTAAGCATAGCTGATAAGGGCATAAAAAACAAGGGGGGGGTCTAAAAAAAGTATCCATAACCCTGTATAATTAACCCATGGCTTCCAAGCGAGCTCGAACAAACCTGCGCACTTCTCCTTCCGCATCCGGGCCGCCTCTCATTCAACCCCGATGGCAGTGGTGTCTGCCTCTTCTGATCGTTGTCGCGGGACTTTGGGTGTACCACAACAGTTTCGCAGGGCCGTTCGTCTACGACGATCTCGTCATCATTCTAAACGACCCACGTCTTCACCATCTGTGGCCTCCCGACGCACTCGTCCGTACCATGCGGCCGTTAACGGACCTCTTGTTTGCCGTCAACTACGTGCTTGGGCACTCGAGCCCCGCGGGGTATC
>JAHFFF010000084.1 GCA_023248095.1 Candidatus Omnitrophota bacterium
GGATTTCCTGATCTTCACGGACCACAACACGCTTAGCCCCAAGTTTGACGGCAAGGAAGGTCGATACGGCAAGACGCTGGTCCTGGTGGGCGATGAAATCTCTACGGCCGGCGGGCACTATGTGGCTCTCCGTGTGGGGCAGGAGGTGGCCGCGCGCGAGGACCCTCAATGGACAATCGATCAAGTGGCGAAGCAGGGCGGGTTAGGATTCATCGCCCATCCATTCTGGAGGAAAAGCTCGTGGAAGAATACGCAGGTCCGCGGGTTCACCGGAATGGAGATCTACAACGCGGCCCAGAACGCAACGGAGGCGAACCCTCTTCAGATCGGGCTGGAGACTCTGCTGGCCGGCTCGGACTTATCCATCGGCTGGTGGCTGCGCCGGTCCGACAAATCGCTGGCTCTCTGGGACCGGTATCTGAATGAAAGGGGCAGGGGGGTGGTGGGTGTCGGAGGGGCCGATGCCCACGGTCTAAAAAAGTTTGGCCTGCGCCTGGGCCCTTACGGAACGGTATTCAAACTGGTGCGGAATCATCTGTTGATCCATGGGGAGTTGACGGAATCGGCTGTGTACGATGCCCTGGAACGAGGGCACCTCTTTGTTGCGCATGACGTGGTGGCCGATGCCAAAGGTTTTCTCTTTGCGGCAATGTCGTCGGAGGAGACGCATCAAAGAATCCACGGATGGGTTGTCGAGGGGATCATGGGGGATCAGGTCAAGTTCCATTCCCGGCTGCGAATCTGCGCTTATCTACCGAGTCCTGGAAGGATGACCTTGTGGAAAAACGGCAAACCAGTCACTTCCAGGATGGGTCAGATGCAATGGTTCATCCCTTCCGGCCCCGGTGTTTATCGACTCGAGGCGACGCGCAAGGGCAAGCCCTGGATCTACAGCAATCCGATCTACGTGGTAGAATGATCGAAACGCGCTCGTAGCTCAGCTGGATAGAGCACTAGCTTGCGGAGCTAGGTGTCGCGTGTTCAAATCACGCCGAGCGCGCCAGCTTTTTTCCATCGACGGAATCTATCTATTCGAGACAATCCAAGAAGCACGGAGGGATCGCTTTTTGGGAGAGGTGCCGGAGCACGGCTGATCGGAGCTTCCTGCTAAGAAGCTGACCTGCCAAAAGTGGGTCCCTGGGTTCAAATCCCAGCCTCTCCGTTAATAGAAACCTGGAAGCCATGAGTTATCTCATCCTAGCTAGAAAGTACAGGCCGCAGACCTTCTCGGAAATCCTCGGGCAGGGGCCGATCGTCAAGACCCTGACCAACGCGATCAAACAGAAGAGGATCGGCCAGGCCTATCTCTTTTCCGGTCCGCGCGGGACGGGCAAGACCTCCACGGCGCGAATATTCGCCAAGGCCGTGAACTGTGTGAAGGGGCCGACGGCGACGCCGTGCTTGAAATGTCCACGATGCGAGGAGATTGCCGAGGGGAGGTCGCTGGATGTTCTGGAGATCGACGGAGCTTCAAACCGCGGGATCGACCAGATCCGGACCTTGCGGGAACTTGCCAAGTTCAGCCCCTCCAGCGGGACTTTCAAGGTGTACATCATCGATGAGGTCCATCAGATCACGGCGGAAGGGTTCAATGCCTTGCTGAAAACCCTCGAGGAGCCGCCTGCGCATGTGCTGTTCATCCTGGCCACGACGGCCCCGCACCGCGTCCCAGCCACGATCCTTTCCCGCTGCCAGCGATTTGAATTCAAGCGGTTGCCCCTCAAGCTCATCTCCGAGAAGCTGAAGGCGGTCGCGGCGGAAGAAAAGCTGAAGATCGCCGAGGAGGCGCTGGTGGGGATCGCCCGGGCCGCCGCTGGATCCCTGCGGGATGCCGAGTCGATCCTGGATCAGATGGCGGCCTTCAGCGCCGGCACCATCCGGGCGGAGGATGTGCAGACCTTGCTGGGAACCATCGATGAGGACCTTTTCATGGAGGCAGCCGAGGGTATTCAGGCGAAGGACCCGGTGCGCCTGCTGCGCCTGATCGCGCAATGCGTGGACAACGGGTTGGATCTCATTCAGTGGGGTTTGGGTTTTTTGGATTTTGTCCGGAACCTGTTGGTGGCTAAAGTGGGGGCCGGCCCGCTGGGATTCGAGGAGCTGGAGCCGGAGTCGCTTCAGCGCTTGACCGAATTGGCGAAGAAATTTTCGCTAACGGAGCTGACCGGCATTGCCCAGATGCTGAGTGCTGCGGTGGAAACAATGCGACGGGTTGGAGAGCCGAGGATTCCGCTGGAGATCGCGCTCATCCGCTTGAGCAGTTCCGGCGCTCAGGTCAGCGTTGCGGAGCTGCTGGAGCGATTGGAAGAGCTGGATCGCCGGCTGCATGAAAATGCAAACGTACAGAATCAAGGAGAAATGCAGTCGGAGAGAAGCACAAGCGCAGCGCAGACCACAGCCCCCTCTACTCAAGCTGGAACGACGGGACCCGCTTCACCCGAGTTGGGAAAGATAATCTCCACATGGCCGGTCTTACTGGAGCTTCTGCATCAAAGCAAGGCATCCACTGCGGCCTATCTGGGCCATGGCAGCCCGATTTCACTGTCGGACGGAGATCCACCGGAACTGATTATCGGATTCGGGAAAGGTTCGGAGTTCCACCATCAGGCCTTAAGCCAGCTGGCAACCCGACAATTGATTGAGCAGTCTTTGAAAGAATTACTCGGCCATCCGGTTCGATGCACCTTCAAGCTGGTGGATCAGTTGCCGGAGCAACCACGGCCGGCGCAAGCTTCCGCGCCGACTACCGGCCAAGAATCCCAAACCCACCTCAGTTCCATCCTCGAGCTTTTTGAAGGGCGCGTTCTGCCCGGGGAAGGATAAGCCCGCTCCATGGCCGGCCTGACCGCTTCCATGGAGGCGCTACTCCAAGCGCTGAAGAAGTTGCCCGGCGTTGGACCCCGCACCGCGGAGCGATACGTCTTTTACCTCCTCAGCCAGCCCACCTCGATTTCCAAGGAGCTGAGCGATGCGATCCTGCGTGTCAAACAGACGATCGGTTTCTGCAAGATCTGTTTCAACCTAGCCGACGGGGAGATCTGCGCCCTCTGCCAGAATCCCCATCGGGATAAATCGATCCTCTGCGTGGTGGAAGATCACCGCTCCATCCGCGCCATGGAAAAGACCGGCGGTTACAAAGGGGTTTACCATGTCCTGCTGGGGGCCCTCTCTCCGCTGGATGGGATCGGGCCGAAGGATCTGAGGATTCAGGAGCTGAAGGGACGGGTCAAGGCCGGTGGAGTCCGAGAGATTATTCTGGCCACAGACTCGGATCTGGAAGGGGAGACCACGGCCCTGTATCTGACTCGGGAGATCAAGGGGTTAGCCCTCGATCCGCCGGTTCGCGTCACCCGCCTGGCCTTTGGAATACCGATGGGATCGAGCATTGAATATGCCGATCAAGTCACCTTGAACCGGGCCCTCGAGGGACGCCGTTCCCTATGACAGCCCCCGCAACCGACGCGCGGCGCTACATGGATCCGGCGCTGCGAAACGACGTCCGGTTCCTGACCTCGCTTCTGGGCAAGATCATCCAGGAGCAGGAGGGCCACCCCTTCTTCCGAACCATCGAGCGGATCCGGACCTTGGCCAAGGCCACGCGCGCCAGCCAGTCGGGCGAGATCCGGCAGCTGAGGCGCCTCATCGAGCAGCTTCCTCGCTCTCGGGCGCTGAAGATGGCCCGGGCCTTCACCATCTATTTCCAGCTCGTGAACGTGGCCGAGGAAGCGCAGCGGATCCGCCGGATCCATTGGTACGAGGCTCAACCGGGCCAGAGTTTGGAGATGTCGTTGGCTTGGGCGGCTCACCGGCTTAAATCGGCGCAGGTTACCCCCAACTCGCTGGTCAAACTCCTCAAACAGGCGGAGGTGATGCCGGTATTGACCGCTCATCCCACGGAGGTGCGCAGGCGCACCACCATGGATCACCTGGCGGACATCGCCGGCGCCCTGCAGGCCTGGCATAACCCGCTGTCCTCCCCGCTTCAGCGCAATCGGCTGGAGCGCTCCATTCGGGAAAGCCTGGAGATTCTCTGGGCAACGAACGAGGCCCGGCAGCGAAAACTGACTGTGGCGGACGAGGTCTCCCAAACCCTTTTCTTCATGGAGAGAACCATCCTGTGGCTGGTCCCGGAGCTCTACGACCGGCTGAATGAATTGGTGCGCTTTGTCGATCCCTCGCACCGGGGTTGGCTGCCGACCCTGCTCCGTTTTGGTTCTTGGGTCGGAGGGGACCGGGACGGCAATCCCTCGGTGACTCCCGAGATCACGTGGGTGACGGCGCAGACGCATCGCTCCCTCATCCTGCTGTTCTACCAGCGCCGGTTGGAAGAGTTGATCCGGCGTTTCAGCCAGGCGGAGACGCTGCTGCCGGTGAGCCCTGCGCTGCGGGCTTCCGTTGAGAAGGATCAGCGGCAAATGCCGGAGGTCGCACGCCAGCTGGTGCGCTACGAAAGTTCGGAATGGTACCGGAAGAAGCTTTCCTTCATTCATACCCGGGTTCTGAATATGGCCAGCCGGAAGGAGGGCACCTATGCCTCGCCGCAGCGGATGATTCAGGACCTTCGGCTCATCGAGTCAAGCCTGAGATCATGCGGGAGCCGCTATGCGGTGGGAGAGGTGCACCAACTCATCCGGCAGGTGGAGACCTTCGGGTTCCACTTGGCCCAGTTGGAGTTCCGGGAGCACCGGGACCGGATCCTCCAGACGGTTGCGGAGGTCCTGCCGAAGATTTTGAAGCGGTCTGTGGATTACAAGGCCCTGTCGGAGTTGAAGCGGCAGTCGGTCCTTCGGCTCGGCCAAGTCCTGAGCTACCGAGAGGCGGCCCACCTGGATCGCCGCCGTCTTTCTGCCGTGGCCCTCGATGTGCTGGAGCAATTCCGAACGATGCGGCGGATTCAGCAGGAGTTGGATCCCCACCTGGCCAAAACCTACCTGGTCAGCATGACCCAAACGCCCAGCGATTTCCTGGCCGTCCTCACCTTGGGGGCCTGGACGGGGTTGGCCCAAGGCCTTCTGCCCAGCGACAGCCGCCCGAAGGCGACCTTCGATGTCGTTCCTCTCTTTGAAACGATTCCGGACTTGACCCGCAGCGAAGAAATCATGCTGACCCTCTGGAGGGATCCGATTTACCGGCGCTACCTCGCCGCCCGCAACTTTCACCAAGAGGTCATGCTGGGCTATTCCGATGCCAACAAGGATGGCGGGTATCTGGCAGCCAACTGGGCCCTCTATCGGGCCCAAGGCCGGTTGGACCGCGCGGCCCAACGCAGCGGCGTCAAGCTGGTCCTTTTCCATGGCAAGGGGGGCACCATCGATCGGGGCGGGGGACTCAGCCACCGGGCGATCCTCGCTCAGCCCTTTGCCGCCCCCAGCGGCCGGATCAAGATCACAGAGCAGGGGGAGGTAGTTGCGGCCAAGTACAACCATCCGGTCATCGCCCTGCGCAACCTCGAGCAGCTGCTCAGCGCGGTTCTGCTGGCCAACCTTGTTCCACCCTCTTCCCGCGTGGGAGACCGTCAACTCAAGCGATGGGAAGGCATGATGGAAGAGCTGGCATTGGCCTCCGAGTCGGCCTACCGCTCCTTTGTTTTCGAAGATCCCGACTTTGTCCCTTACTATACGCAGGCCACCCCCATCCAAACTCTTCTCGAGCTGCCGGTGGCCGGAACGCGGCCCGGCGCCCGACCCGGTTCTTCTTCCAAGGCGAAATCCTCCTTCCCGTTAAAAGGGCTTCGGGCCATTCCCTGGGTCTTCAGTTGGATCCAGTCTCGCCACATGCTCTCCTCCTGGTACGGCATCGGCTCGGCCATTGAATCGTTCCGGCGTCGGAACGGAGAGGCCGGTATGAAGGAGCTGGCTCTCATGGCGCGCGAATGGCCCTACGCCCGGGTCCTCTGGGAGAATGCGCAAGCCTCCCTGGCCAAGGCGGACTTGAAGATTGCCGGCGCTTACGCCAGCCTGGTTCAGCCGGCCTCCCTTCGGGAAAGGGTTTTCCAGCAGATCCAGGCCGAGTACATCCGCTCGATCCATGGGATCCTGGAGATCACGGGGTGCCAGGCCTTGCTGGAGACCCAGCCGGTTCTGCGCCACTCGATCCTGCTTCGCAATCCCTACGTCGATCCGTTACACATCCTGCAGGTCCGTTGCCTCCAAGAGGTGCGCCGTCGTCGAGGAAAGGAGCGGCAGCACTGGCTGGAATTACTTCGGTTAACAGTACACGGAGTTGCCTATGGGATGAAATCGACCGGTTGAAATTTTGCACACAGGCTAACTTGTTCATATGGTATAGTTTAAATAAGGGAAAATGAACCTAACAGAAAGATAAAATGTACGAACGCCGGGTTCATATACGGGTTCCGGTCGGGGTTGAAGGGAACTATCAGCCCATCGGAAAGCTGGCTGTTCCTAAACTTGGAATGACCAAGGATATCAGCCTAGGAGGGTCCCGTTTTGCCTCCGCGGAGCGGCTTGAGCCAGGCGGGAAGTATTTGGTGGCGCTCAGCCTCCCCAAGGAAGGGCAGATCACCCTCACCGGTGTGGTTGTTTGGTCGCGCGAGGCAGCGAATTCCGATCAGGGTGGCTACGAGGCCGGTTTCTGTTGGGCCAATGTGGATCCGCATGCGCAGGCCCGCCTGAACAGCTTCCTCACCGACTACACCCGCGTCGATTCCGTGGTGATCTTCTCCGGTCCTCCCTTGAAGCAGCCGGTCAATCTGGTGCGCGCCGCCGCTCTGGCCCTGATCATTTTCGGAATCTTGAGCGTCTGCGGCCAGATGTGGTTGAATCAGATGCAGCTGGTTTCGGAAAACAAATATCTGCGGGCTGCTCTCAATCTCTACCAGCAGCACCAGATGCCTTCCCGCCCCGCCGCACGGGCGCCTGCAAGTACAGACACAAGCACGGACTAAGGCCTTACTCTCCCTGCAGTCTTTTCTCCGTTTCCGTTTACACCCGCGAACTTTCTAGGTAAACTGTTCCCACATTCCCCGGTAGCTCAGCTGGTAGAGCGGGTGACTGTTAATCACCATGTCCCAGGTTCGAGCCCTGGCCGGGGAGCCATTCTGTTTATTGTAAAAGCTGCGGGGAATTAAATCCCTTCGGCTTCTTGTTTTTAAGCGTAGAATGCCTTCTGTGACTGAAGGTTTTAGCGCCTGGAGTGTTTTAAGAAAATTGTTCTGGCAGGATCTGCTTCTTCTGCTGGCCGTGTTTGTTCTGGCCCGCCTTGTCTCGTTTGTGATCCGATCGATCATTCTTCATTTCGCTGAAAGAGTCCATCCGCGCCTGCGTCTTTCGTTTCTGCGCACTCTTCCGATCGTCCGGCTTCTTGTGGGACTCGGCGCGGTGACGGTGATTGTGCCGATCCTTGTGGAGCCGACGTTTCGGAATATCG
>JAHFFF010000085.1 GCA_023248095.1 Candidatus Omnitrophota bacterium
CTGGCGAGTAATCCTTCCATGTCTTGTAAACAATTGGAATTCTCTCCGCCCCATAAACATTAAAAAGTGCTCCCTTATCACTCCGCAATTGCAAGCTCGCCTCCTCCAAACCGGCGGCCTCTTGGAAATCAACCTTGATCTTTCCATCCTCATCGGAGACTGTGTGGCGATCCAACTCGCTCCCTACCTGAACGTAAACCCTCTCCCAACCCGGAGTCTGACCCGTCAAGAAAATCCCTTCGGTTAGGCCGGGATTTTCCTGCAACTGCTTCAGCCCCTCCAGAATTTCGGCCGCTTGATTCCCGACAAATGCCTCGGCCCGCTGATGAATAACTTTCAACTGTTCGGCGTCCAGGGCATCGGTCAAATCCATCGCTAAATCGATGAGACCAAGGGGAGCAACCTCGTTGTGGGATGCCCAAATCCTACCAACCTTGGGAATTCCCCGTTCGCTGTCTGGGAAGATTTCCAACCACATGCCGGGCGTCTCCAAGGAAGCCCCCTTTTCTTCCCGACGATGGACTTGGAGGATCCAGTTACCCTTCCCCATGCGAACCCAGTGTTCCGCGGGTTTGCCGGAGTCAAATCTCAAATAGAGCGGCCCATCGACAATCCCGAGATCTCCCAAGAACCCGGAACCTAAGTTATCAAACTCCGCCGCAATCGCCCGTTTAAGAAGCCCCACCTTCTCCTTGTGATGGCCACCTTCTCTCTCCTCCAAACCGGCGGCTATAGCAGTAGGTTTGGCCGACCGGGCAAGCTTCTGTAGGGCCTGCCTCCAGTTATCGGCGGTGATAAAGACCAGGAGCCGGTCCATCTCAGAACTGGCGAGAACATTCCGATAGAGGTGGCGGTGCTCGTTTATCGTCTTCCAAGCCTGCATCAGATCGACCCCCGCCCGAGCTACCGCTTCATCCTCCTTCCCAACATTCGTGGAAAGGAACCTCAGATTGCTTTGCAAACTCTCACGAGCGCCTTCCAGAGAAATCCTTACATTTCGGCGGCCATCTCGAGACAACACTTCTTGAGACAGTATCTTGCTCAGGACACCAATGGCCGTGCCTAATTCCTCCACCAGCGTACTCTTCTCCTCCAATCCGGCGGCAGTGGGGGGAAGCCGTGTGATGACCCAACCTCGATCTGACACCACCACGCGGACAGGCCGAGCATCGTTGGCTAGGTCAAGGGTGATTGCCCCCTGACCCATGTTCCCCGCCCGCGTGGGAACGCCAGGAGAGGTGATGCTGTAGCTGGTGATTCCTCCCCCCTGCCCGATCAAGGCCAGCAACCTTTCCACCTCCTGGATCAACTGCCCCTTGAGCGCCGGATCCGTGAATACGCCCTCCCCCGGCTGCAGTAGGTCAACCCCTTGAACTCCGCTCTGAGGAGTCAGGCGGATAACGGTGCCCGTGGCCAATTCCAACACCAGGAGGGAATCGGAATCGCGCCCCAGTACCACAGGCTTGTAAAATTCCGTCTCCGTGGTCCCGAGAGCGCTGATGGCAAGCGTCTCATCGTAAAAGGTTGTCCCATCAGGAAGGGTTACCCTTTGAATGAAACCTTTGCTGCTCACCTCCACTTTAAAGGACCCCTCTGAGTTTATCTTCGTCACCAATTGCCTCTGATAAGCCAGAAATCCCGGCGGCAACTCCTCCAAACCGGCCCGGCGGTCAATCACCCCCATCCTGCCACCTTCATCGATCTGAATGAGTGCGCGTTGGGCATCAGACATGGCTTTAAACCTTGCCCTGCTGCTTGAACGGCTTGGATGGAAAGCTGGCAACAAGAACTTGGAAAAAGAATCGCGGTCGGTGATGACGATGTACACATCCCGGATGGGATTCCCATCTCTTGTCATTCCGCGAAAGGGCCTGTCGGGAAAAGTGGCCACTCGAATCCATCCACCCCGGCGGACTTCAAAAGCAGCTTGCCGATCTGCGTTCGGTTGCATGTACAGGGCATCACCATCGGGCTCTTGGACTAAAATGATTGGGACAGCCACCAGATCTTGTTTCTTCGCCAACTCCAGCATTTTTTTATCGAGACGGACGCGGAAAGAAATTCGAGTAGGACCGAACTCCAGCGGCCGGTCGTTTTCCAAGTCGAATTGAGGAAACCATTCCGTCAGAGGAAAAGGATCCAGGTCAGAGATAACTCCCGTCAACAAACTCATACCCAGAATTTTCAGGCTCGTTACCAACCATTCCCGACGATCTACCGGCCTCTCAGCAGAGGAATGAAAGATCCTCGCATTCGGGTATATCTGACGGAATTCATGCACCGTTAGAATTGGCCTCCGGGAGACATCTTTCTCCCATCCCGGGTAAACAACAAATCGGTCTTCATAGCTGAATCCGTACACCCCAAAGCCACCTTTTTCCCTCTGGACCCCAGTAACCAGCCAGCGGTAGGTGGGCCTCGCAGGATCAGGAATGATGATGCTGCCTACCCGCAAAGCATCCAGCTGGCCTTTCCTTCTCCCTCGAACTCCTCCTCGATGAGCATCGCCCCGTAGCGCGTTCGCTGCCGCTCGAATCGCCTCTGAATCTCCAAGGCTATCTACGGATTCCATCGGCCAACCGAGCTTCCCAAGATGATCCGTCAAATCCAGCATCCCAGGAGAGAGCTGACCTCGCGCGCCGGCAACGATCACGCTCGGGGAGTCTATGCCGGGCTGCTTTGAAAGGATCTCCACCATCTCTCGGACTTCCGTGGCAGTCCCAACGAATTTCTTAATCTTCAGGTTAGGATAAAGCAGTTTGACCCAATCAGAAACATTTCCAACCCTTTCCGCAACCTCGCCAAAAACCCAGACGGTTCTAAGCTCCTCTACAGGAGTCGGTATTTCCGCCTGCCCAGCGTCCCACGATTCATCCGCTACCTTCTCCTCACCCAGCAGACTCTGTTCAGAAGGCTGAAGTTGCATTCCGGCACCGATGGCCCGCTTACCGAGCACCTTCTGGATCCCCTCTTCCTCCTCCAGACCGGCGGCAGGTTTCACCTCCTTAGAGATTGCCCTCGACAAATCCTCCAGCAAGGATTGGGTACTCCGGTCCTTAGGATTGACCTGTCGGACATGCTGCAGAGTCTCATTCACTTTGCTGCGCAGTGCATCGTAGAAGGCTTGCCGGCTGTCCAGGCCGTGGAGCTCTTCAACAAAGGCCCTGAGCGCGGACTTGCGGTTGAGTGCTCCACTGGCGTAAATTAGGAACGACTTGATTGCAATGAGAACGGTTTGCTGCGTCTGGACAGCGCTGGCGGCTGGAACTTCCTGCTCTTTTTCCCAGGGAGTGATTGCTTGCTCGATTTTCTGCAGAAAACTCGATTCGGATAGATCCAGTTTCAGCCCTTCTTTCGTTGATAACTGACGGTCCAGTTCCTTAAGCTGAACAAGGACGGACTTGACCGCTCGAATGTACTCCTCGGGCTGGAACCCCTCTTCAAACATTATCCTGGTGGCTTCTCTAAGGGTCTCGGAATGGATCTCCTGCCAGAGCCGCACCGTCCTCTCCTGCAGCGGAGTCTTGTGCTCCGGCTCAGACAACAGGAAGAACTGCTCAAAGCGACGAACCAGTATGGCCTTCTCCCCAGGCGACCGACTCCAGCGGTTGATTTTCTCCCGCACGATTTCATCCAGGATGGTGGCGGAATTATGAGCATCCGTCTGAGCTGACGAAATGGAAGGCCGGCTGACAAAAGGATCCACAAACCCTGTCGATCCCAATTTATACTGTTCACGATCTTCAGAAATTCCGAACAACTCTTCGGCCAGATGGGCTGCGCTCTCGGAGAGGATCCGGCGGAGAAAAGGAGCCGGGTAGTATGACAGAACCGGCCAGGCGGGAGGAGGCTTTAGATTCAACTGGTTAATTCCTTCCTGTTGGGCTCCAGTCAAACGGTAAATCCGATTCCTCCAAAGTGCCTGCACCGCATGCTGGGATTCCTCCCGGAAAGCGGGAAAGAATCCCATTTCCTCGTACACCTTGGCCGGCAAATCGCCCTGGATTTGTGCCATCAGCTGATCAGGGAAGAATATGCTGGGCCGGTGAAAGGCGCTGAAATCCGTTTGGCCAACAAGCGTGCCTAACACGCCTCCGATCAGCAACTGTTGGAACGGATCAAGCGGCTCCGCAGAGAATTTTCGGAAGGTGATCTTATCCTCCGGCCCCGGAAGGTAGTCGAGCCGGAGCATTTCCCAGGCAATGACTTCCTGCAGGACTTTCCGCGCAACGGGAGAATATTCTTTCGAAAATTCCAGGGTGGCAAATTGGTCGAGGACCCTGTGAATCTGGCTCAGCCGCTGCTCGTCCCACGTCCCCAGCGGGGCGTATCGAGTACGCACAAACTCCGCCGCAGTTTCCTCTAAACCCGAGGCCTCTTTAAAACTAACTTCTACCATTACACCATCATTGCCGCGACGTTCCTGGCTATACCGCCCAATGGTCCCGCTACCTATCACCACCTGAGCATAAACTCTCTCCCAGCCTGGAGTCGTACCCGTCAGAAAAGCTTCCTGGATAGCGGGAGGCTTACCCCGGACCTGTTTCAGTCCATCCAAAATCTCCTTCTCGTTCTTTCGTACAAACGCATCCGCTCGATGGCGAATAATCGTCCTCTCCCGTTTGTCCAGATGGAGGTCATCCAGATCAACCGCTAAATCCACGAGGGCAGGCGGAGTGGCGCTTGTGTGTTCTGCCCAAATCCTCCCAACTCTGGGAATCCTTCCTTCGTTGCCTTGGAGAATTTCCAGCCACATGCCAGGCCCCTCATAGCCTCCATCGTCATCGTAGGAGCGGTGGACATGAAGGACCCATTTTGTTTGCAACCCCTTTCTTGTTTCTTCCTTACCCATGCGAACCCAGTGCTCAGAGGGCCTACCATGGTCAAATCTAAGAAAGAGGGGCCCATCGGTGATCCCCGGATCTCCCAGGAACCCTGAACCCAAATCGCGGACCTGCTGATCCCTCACCATCCGCTTAAGCTGATCCACCAGCTTCTCGTCATTACCACGCTTGCTCTTGACACCTCTCTCCTCCAGCCCAGCGGCTTCAAGGAACAACTCAAGCAACCCCTTGTTGTCCAAAACCGCTGTCCCCAGGTCCACCTTTGCCGGAAGGAGAACCGAGATGGTCTCCAGTGCCCTCTCCCCGTAGCGGTCCATCTCCTTAGCGACTAGCTCTCGACCTTGAAGGTCAAAATCCAGCACCTCTTGTCGCATCTCTCCCACATGTTCAGTCGCTAGGATGACGCCTAGACGAGAGAAAATCGCCCGAGGATCCTCTGGAAGGATTCCTCGGTTCTCCTCGAGCAATCTTTGCTCCAGTCTGGGGAACAGGGCGTATTTCTCCACCAACCTCAAGAGAAACGATTGAGCGGGTGACAGTTCCTGTGGTAGCTTAGCCCGAATCGCCTTCTCCGCCATCTGTTCTTGAAGCCGAGGCATGCTCAGCGCATCAATGACCACCGGAACGATGCGTCCGTAGGCTTCCGCCTTCGGACTGCCGTCTGCATTCAGATACTCTTCCGGCACTTGAAGGTTCTGCAGCGTGCTCTCAAAATCTGGCTGCCCCCTCGAACTGTGGATGTCCGCTAAACCGCCAGTCTCCTGGTTGATCCAATTCATTGCCGTTTCAACCAGAGAATTCGCTCCGTCCCACAACCGTTTGTACTCCGCGTCTGCTCCTGGTTCCTTTGATGCCAGGGAGCGCAAACCTTCTACCACCTCCC
Organism: Candidatus Omnitrophota bacterium; assembly: GCA_023248095.1. Classification (GTDB taxonomy): domain Bacteria; phylum Omnitrophota; class Gorgyraeia; order 1-14-0-20-64-10; family 1-14-0-20-64-10; genus JAHFFF01. The sequence goes on from JAHFFF010000085.1 coordinate 5,728, forward strand.
ATAAGGACTTACCGGCCACGTAAGGCACTTGCAGGTAGAGTTGCCCTTGCTGATCCCGCACGAGGTGCGTCTCGACTATCCTAAACTCCTTGACCCCCCGTTGCTCTAACCGCTGCTGAAGTCGATGAATCCAACCAACATATTCCGTTACGTGATCGTCTCTGACCCACAGAACCTTGAATTTCTTCAGCCACCAAACGATACCAGCCGAATCCGGTTGCTTGGCCTTGTAGATGGTTACCTCATTCGCCTCGAATAACTCCTCGTATTGACCGATGTCGACCTCCCCAATTTCCTCCAGGCCGCTGGCGGCGAGCTGGCTGAAGATGGTTTTCCAGATCGCTTCTCTCTCCGTCTTCTGCGTGTCGGTTAATATGGCCTCAGCCCTTAGGTTGATGAGCGGAGACACTGATGCGTATGGAGCTGAAGGAGGTCTCGATGCTCCCCAATAGTGACTCCCTGTCCTCCAGATCGTCTGCTCATAGAAAGACAGGATCGGGATGCGCTGTTTATGGTAGGTGAGCTTGCCGCCCTTCCAGAACCCCATCTGAAAGTCCGGGTCTCCCTTCTTGTGCCGGGTCACAATGCCGGATTCCACCGTAATAAGCTGACGAGGATCGCCCCGACCGAGAAAACTGTACGCCCAGCCTCTCAGCCAGCCGGGTAAATTTACTCCCAACAGGTAGGCTGTGACGGTTTCACCCCCTTCGGAGGTTTGGGAACGCTCTGCTAAACTCGATCCTTTAAGAAAACCCAGGATTATCTCTCGAATGGCCTGCTGCGGATTGATAAGGATGGCGGTATCGGCGGGCACCATGACCGAGATCGGGACGTCGGGGTTCTCCAGCCCATAGCGCCCCTTCACCTTCCCTTGTTCATCATAGAGAATGATGTCCGAGAAGCCCACATGCTGTTCATCCTCTCCCCAAAGGCTGGCGCTTTTCCCTTCCAGAACCTGCTGTTCAACGTTCCCCTTCTGGTAGACCGTTATCTGCACACGGCTGGCTTGTTTCAGAGCCTGCTTGGCTGGGCTGCCTAAAGCGGTCGTCAAGGCGTCCACGCCCAGGGTCCGCCACCCCTCCTCCAAGCCGCCGGTGGCCGGGGTAATGGAAGAGACATCCGACCGGCCCAGAGCCTTCGCAATATCCTCTTCCAATCCAGCTTCCACTGCATTGGGGGTCCGCAGGGCGTAGGCAGGGCTGGGCAAACTCAAGCAGAGAGTTAGCCAAAGGGCAAGAAATCTTGGCAACGGGAATCGGCGTCTCATGTTGTGATGTGGGTTGTAGTTAAAGTGTGGCACATAGGGCAGTCGAGAATCAAGGCATATAACCAGATTTTACAACTACTAACAACCGTAAAAAACCTACATCCCGAGGATGTTGAAGCCGCAGTCGACGTAGAGGGTCTCGCCGGTGACCCCGGAGGAGAGGGGTGAGAGGAGAAAGACGGCGGCGTTGGCCACCTCGCCGATCTCCACGTTGCGGCGAAGGGGCGCCTTGGACTCGACGATCTTCATCATGTCGGTGAAGCCGGAGATGCCTCGGGCGGCCAGCGTCTGCACCGGCCCGGCGGAGACGGCATTCACGCGGATCTTCTTGGGGCCGAGGTC
>JAHFFF010000086.1 GCA_023248095.1 Candidatus Omnitrophota bacterium
TGGAGGCGGCGTCGAGGGGTGCTTTCGATGGGGTGGTGGCCCTCTACCACGATCAGGCCTTGATCCCGGTTAAGCTCATCGGGTGGGATCGGGCGGTGAATGTGACATTGGGCTTGCCGTTTGTTCGGACTTCACCGGTGCATGGGACCGCCTTCGATCTGGCGCGGAAGGGCAAGGCCAATTCGGAGTCGATGCGATCCGCCATCGAACTGGCGATTCATCTGGCGTGCCGCCGGAAATCGCAATGTTGAGAGTTCGCGAGATTAAGGAGTTGGTGAGGGAGCATAACCTCGGCATCTCTCCCAGGCGGCTCGGCCAGCATTTCTTGGTGGATCCACGGCCCCTGGCTCGTATCGCCCAGGAGCTCAGCGCTGGCGCCGGAGATCGGGTGCTCGAGATTGGGGCGGGCTTAGGGGCCCTCACGGAAGAGCTGCTTCAGTCCGGTGCAACCCTCTACGCGGTGGAACGGGATGCGCGATTCCTGCGGGTTCTCACGAGCCGATTTCGGGACGCCCCGAATCTCCAGCTGGTTCGATCCGACATCCTCCGTGTCGATTTAGCCTCCTATGCCTTGGGAGAGCCGAAATCGCTGCTGATCATCGGCAATATCCCTTATTCGCTGACCAGCCCCATCCTGGAGTTCCTGCTGCATCAGCGTAGGTGGGTCCGCCGGGTTCTGCTGACCATTCAGAAGGAGGTGGCGGATCGGATCGTGGCCCAGCCTGGCACTAAGGCCTATTCCAGCCTGACCGTTCTGGTGGGGGTGGCGTTCACCCCCTCGATTGTTTTCACCATCCCGCCCGGTTCCTTCTATCCGCAGCCAAAGGTCACCTCCGCAGTGCTCCGGTTGGATCCGCTCTCCGAACCGGTCGTGAGCCCGGAAGAGGAGGAAGGGATCTTAAGGTTGGTCCGAGGCCTCTTCACTCATCGCCGCAAGACACTGCTCAACGGCCTGCTCACCTCCGGCAGGAAGATTGGGAAGGAGGAACTGCTCCAGCGTCTTCACAAGAGCGGGATTGATCCAAATCGCCGGGCCGAAACCTTCAGCCTGAAGGAACTCGCCGCCCTCTATCGGGCAATGATATAATAGGCAACCATTGCGATGGGAATCTCCGCCAAGGATGTCGAATATCTGGCCCACCTGGCCCGAATCCAGCTGTCCCCGGAGGAGCTGCAGCGTTTTTCCGGCCAGCTCGATGAGATCCTGGCCTACGTTGAGAAGCTGAAGAAGGCAAAGACCGAGGGGGCGCCGCCCACCAGCCACGTTCTTCCGCTGACCAATGTCTTCCGGGAGGATAAGCTTCAGCCTTCCCTTTCCAATGAGGCGGCCTTGGCTAACGCGCCCAGCCGGGAAGGGCCTTACTTCAAGGTGCCGCAGATCATCGATCCAACCAGTTGATTGCCCTCTTGCCTTGACCGTCCGCGACATTCAAATCCTGTACGAGCAAAAGGAGGCTTCTCCATCCGACGTGGTCAAGACCTTTCTCGACCCTATAGAGGAAAGAGAGCCGAAGGTCCATGCCTTCGCTTGGTTCGATGCCGACCGCCTCCGTGATCAAGCCAAGATGCTGGAGAGGATGTCGAATGCGGAACGAGGCCCCTTGTGGGGCATCCCCGTCCTGATCAAGGACAACATCTGTGTGGAGGGCGTCCCGACCACCTGTTCCTCGAAGATCCTGGCCGGTTTTCGCCCACCTTACAGCGCAACAGTTGTAGAAAGATTGAAGAGGGCCGGCGTCCTTCTGCTGGGGATGGCAAACATGGATGAGTTCGCCTTTGGCTCCTCGTGCGAACACTCCTGCTATGGGCCAACCCGGAATCCATGGGATCTGACCCGGGTGCCGGGTGGATCGAGTGGAGGTTCGGCGGCCGCTGTGGCGGCCCGCATGGCACCGTTGGCCTTGGGTTCCGACACCGGCGGTTCCATTCGGCAGCCGGCCTCCTTCTGCGGGGTGGTAGGTTTGAAGCCCACCTACGGACGGGTTTCCCGCTACGGGCTGATCGCCTTCGCCTCCTCGTTGGATCAGATCGGGCCGATCACCCGAACGGTGGAGGAGAATGCGCTCCTGCTGCAGGTGATCGCCGGTTTTGATCCAAGGGATTCCACCTCTGCGGATCTGCCGGTTCCGGACTACGCCCGCTCCATCCGAGAGGGTGTCAAGGGATTACGGCTTGGGGTTGCGAAAGAGTATCTGGGCGAAGGGGTCGTGCCGGAGGTGCGACAGGCCGTCGAGGCGGCCCTCGACCAGTTCCGCCGATTGGGGGCGGTGATCCAAGAGATTTCCATGCCGCACACCGAATACGCCATCCCCACCTATTACATTGTGGCCACCGCCGAGGCCAGCTCCAATCTGGCCCGCTTCGAGGGCGTTCGATACGGGCACCGGGCCAAGCCCGGCCGCGATGGGCAGACCATGCTGCAGATGTTCACGCAAAGCCGGGAGGAGGGTTTTGGGCCGGAGGCCAAACGCCGGATCATCCTAGGCACCTTCGTCCTCTCCTCCGGATATTACGAGGCCTATTACGGCCATGCCCTTAAGGTGCGAACCTTGATCAAGCGGGATTTCGATCGGGCCTTCGAAAGGGTGGATTGCCTGGTCACCCCAACTGCCCCTACCCCTGCGTTCCGATTGGGCGAGAAGTTGGAGGACCCACTCACCATGTACCTGTCGGACATCCTGACGATCTCCGTGAACCTGGCCGGGGTTCCGGCCCTGGCGCTTCCATGCGGATTCACCAAGAGCGGTCTGCCGATGGGCATGCAGCTGATCGCCAAGCCCTTTGCGGAGGAAACCCTGTTCCGGGTGGGCCACGCGTACGAGCAGGCAACCGATTGGATCCATCGGGAGCCGATGCTCTGATGGAATACAGGCCGGTCATTGGGTTGGAGGTCCACCTCCAGTTAAAGACCGCTTCCAAGATCTTCTGCGGTTGTTCCACCCTTTTCGGGGCTTCACCGAACAGCCAGGTCTGCCCGGTCTGTCTGGGGCTTCCCGGCGTGCTTCCGGTATTGAACCGGCAGGTCTTTCTGTACGGAGTGCGCGTGGCGCTGGGGTTGCAGTGCAAGATCCAACCGACGATTGTTTTCCACCGCAAGAATTACTTCTACCCCGATCTGCCGAAGGGATACCAGATCTCGCAATACGATCTTCCGCTTGGGACCGGTGGGCATGTTGTGGTGCCCGGCACCGCTGCGGCACCGGGTACCGATTTCAAGGTTCGGATCCATCGGGTTCACATGGAGGAGGACGCCGGCAAGCTGGTGCACCGGCCCGAGGAGGGTTACTCGCTGGTGGATCTCAATCGGGCGGGTGTCCCCTTGCTGGAGATTGTATCGGAGCCGGATCTGGAGAGCCCGGAGCAGGCGCACGAATATCTGAAGACGCTGAAAGGAATCTTGGAGTACCTGGAGGTGTCGGACTGCGACATGGAGAAGGGATCGCTGCGCTGCGACGCCAACATCTCCTTAAGCCCCGCCTCGGCGGATCGGACGGCGCCGCCCACAGGGACCAAGGTGGAGATCAAGAATTTGAATTCCTTCAAGGCGGTGGCGCGGTCGCTGGCCTACGAAATTAAGCGGCAGGGGCGAGCGCTTGATGCTGGGGAAAAGCTGATGCAGGAGACGCGGCTCTGGGATGATGTGCAGGGGATGACCCAGGGTATGCGGAGCAAGGAGTTCGCCCACGATTACCGTTATTTCCCTGAGCCGGATCTGGTCCCCTTCGCGGTGCCGTCGGAGGAGATTGATCGGGTGGGGAAGGGCCTGCCGGAACTTCCCAGGCAGCGGGCGCAGCGGTTTGTGGATCAGTACAAGTTGCCTACCGCCGATGCCGTGGCCTTAACCTCTTCCCGGTCGACGGCGGATTACTACGAGGCCTGCATTCGTCTCCTGCCGAAGGGGAAAGAGGCCAGCCCTTGTAAGGCGGTTGCCAACTGGCTCTTGGGAGATTTGGCTCGGGAGATGAACGAGCGGAACGTCGACGGCATCGAGGGGTTGAAATTTCCTCCGGGCCATCTGGTGGAGCTGGTGGATCTGATTGACTCCGGGAAGATCAGCGGTAAGATGGCTAAAGAGGTTTTGACGGAGGCACTCCAGTCGGGGCAATCCCCTGCAGCGGTGGTTCAGGCAAAGGGGTTGTCGCAGGTCACCGATCGAGAATCCATTCGGGCCGCGGCGCGCAAGGTTCTGGAGGAGCAGCCCCAGGCTGCAGCGGATTACAAACAGGGGAAGGGGCAATCCCTCATGTTCCTGGTGGGGCAGTTGATGCGCAAGACCAAGGGAGCGGCTAACCCCGGGCTTGCACAAGAGGTGTTACGCGAACTTCTGGAGAATCGATGAAGAAACGGTGGATATGGGTTGGGGGTACGGCGGTTGTTTTGCTGGGTTCTTTGCTGGCCACCAGCGGCTTGACGAATCCGCGGTCGGTCCAGGAGGCTCTGTACGAGCAGGTGGAGCTGCTGGCCGAGGCGATCACCGTGATTCAATCGGAATATGTGGAAGAGGTGGAGCCCAGGCGCCTGATCTACGGGGCCCTCAAGGGAATGGTGGAGTCGCTGGATCGCCACAGCCAGTTTCTCGATCCGGGCGCTTATTCCGAGATGCAGGTGGAGACCAAGGGGGAATTCGGGGGAGTCGGTCTCGAGATCACCATCTCGAAGGATGGGGTACTGACGGTGGTCTCCCCGATGGACGATACGCCGGCGGCGAAAGGGGGCTTAAGGCCCCAAGATAAGATCGTCAAGATCGACGGAGAGTCCACGCGGGGCATCTCGCTGCACGAAGCGGTGGTCAAGCTGAGGGGCCGCGCGGGCAGTCGTGTTAATCTGACCATCTTGAGGGAAGAGGAGAACCGGATGTTTGAGGTCTCCTTGACGCGGGCCATCATTCAGATTCGCTCCGTGAAGGAGGCCCAGACCATATCGGAGGGGATCGGTTACGTCCGGATCAGCGAGTTCCAGGACAACACGACCCGCGACCTGGAGAAGGCCTTAGCTGAGCTGGAGAAGATCGGGCGATTGGATGGCCTGATCCTAGACCTCCGGAACAACCCCGGCGGCCTTCTGGATGTGGCGATTGAAGTGGCCGGCAATTTCCTGCCGGCCGGGACCTTGGTTTTATCCACCAAGGGCAGGGCAGAGAAGCAGACTCAACAATTCCTCTCAAAGTCTACGAAACCGCATCTGGATCTTCCCATGGTGATCCTGATCAATGGCGGGTCGGCCTCTGCTTCGGAGATTGTGGCGGGTGCCTTAAGAGATCATGAACGGGCCATCTTAATGGGGACGAAGTCCTTCGGCAAGGGATCGGTGCAAACGGTGATTCCCTTGAGGGACGGTTCGGCGGTCCGGTTGACCACCAGCATCTACTATACGCCGTCGGGGCAGATGATTCACGGCAAGGGGATCCAGCCGGACGTGGTGGTGGAGGAGCCGTCCAGTCAAGAGACAGCGCCGGAGGGCCCGCCCGAGAAGCAGCCCCCCAACCTGATGAAAGACCCGGTTGTGATGCGGGCGGCGGACCTCCTGCGGGGACTGAAGGTGTATAGGAAGAAATAGAGGTGGAAAAGAACGGACGAATCTATGCCCTCTCCGGTTTAATCCTTCTTGCGGTACTCATCTACTCCTTCCGGCCCGCTGATGTCAACGTACAGATTGATCAGGCAGAATCAGTCGTGGCGACGCTGCTCAAATCCAAGGGGGTTGATCCGGCCAAGGGTTTAGAGGGTGAGGAGCGGGAGCAGCGGTCGATGGGCCGTTTCCGGTGGCGATCGCTGGAACAGCGCTTCCGAGTTCCATCTTCTTTTGCGCTGGACGGATTCCGGAAAGCCCTGGAACGGGAACTCAAGGGACGCCGGCTGATCCTTCAGAAGGTGAGCCTGACAAGGCAGGGATCGGTTCGCTCCCTCCGTTTGGAGGTGGGATCCGCTTCGGCACGGCAGCTGGGCTCTTTGTATCGGGTTTCCTTGGAGCAGCGAGAAGTTCCGGCAGCCGCGCAGCCGATTTCTCCCCTCTTTCCCAAAGGGAGAGGCAAGATCGCCATCGTTCTGGATGACTGGGGATACAACGTGCGGAATTTGCCGTTGTTAAGTTCCATCCGCCGTCCGTTGACCATTTCGATTCTTCCCAACCTGCCCCATTCGGCGGAGGTGGCCAAGGCGGCGAAGGATTACGGCCACGAGGTGATCCTGCATATGCCGATGGAGGCGAACGATCCCCGCGCGCCTCGGGAGGCAGGGACCCTCCTGACCACGATGCCTCGGCAGGAGGTGGTCGAACTGCTGACCCGTTCCTTGGCGACGGTTCCATCGGCTAAGGGGATCTCCAATCATCAGGGTTCCAAGGCGACGTCGGATCCTGCATTGATGCAAGTGATTTTGAGCGAGGTCAAGCAGAGGCGCCTTTATTTCCTGGACAGCTTTGTCACGCAGCAATCGGTCTGCAGGGGTCTGGCAAGGCAGTTGAGGATTCCGTTCGCGCAGCGGGCCGTCTTCCTGGACAATGAGGAGAACGCACCGGCGATCCGACAGCAGTTGACGGAACTAGCCCGCATCGCAAACAAGCAGGGGCATGCCATTGGGATTGGTCATGATCGGCCGGTGACCGTCTTGCTGTTGCAGCAGGAGATTCCCTCCCTGGAAGTGGCGGGCTACACCATCGTTCCGGTTTCGGAGCTGACGGATGCTAGTTCTGGGGATTGAAACCTCGTGCGATGAAACCGGCTTGGCCTTGGTGGCGGATGGCCGCCGGATCCTTGCCACCCAGCTGGCCTCCAGCTTAAAGGAGCATCAGCGGTACGGAGGGGTGGTGCCGGAGATCGCCAGCCGAGCGCACGTGGAGTTGCTCACGTGCGAGCTGGAGGCGCTGATGGAATCGGCCCGCGTGAGCCCCGCAGAGGTGGATCGGATCGCGGTGACGTATGGGCCGGGGCTGCCCGGTTCGCTGTTGGTGGGAGTGTCCGCGGCCAAGGCATTGGGGTTGGCCTGGGGCAAGGAGATGGTCGGCGTGAATCATCTGCATGCGCATCTGTATGCGGCCCTCATGGAGGGTCCGGCATTCCCGATGGATGCGCCGATGATTGGACTGGTGATCTCCGGCGGGCATACCGCCCTGGTTCGAATGGATGGAATCGGCCGCTGCAGCCTACTGGGGCAGACTCGGGACGATGCCGTCGGGGAGGCCTTCGACAAGGTGGCCAAGCTGCTGCATCTGGGTTTCC
>JAHFFF010000087.1 GCA_023248095.1 Candidatus Omnitrophota bacterium
GTCCAAGGTGGCATTGGCGAGTTCGATCTCCACCTTGGCGTTGTGGCCGTGGAGGTAGCGGCATTTCCCCTCGTAATTGAGGAGGCGATGCCCGTAGCAGAAGTGGATGATCTTGGTGACTTTGAAGATTTGCGCCATCAGGTTAGAATAAGGTGATGTTATGACGGCCCACTCGAAAGATCAAGACAAAGCGATTGCGGTCCTGACCAGCGGCGGTGTTGAAAGCGCGGCCCTGCTTGCCGAGGCCCTTCGCCGGTACGAGCGAGTCTACCCCATCTACGTCCGGAAAGGGTTCATCTGGGAGACGGTGGAGTTGGCTCACCTGAAGCGGCTGCTGCCTCATTTCAAGGCGGATGGCTTGGCCGATTTGACCGTCTTGGAGCTGCCCCTGCACCTGGTCTACAAGACCCATTGGAGCTTGGGGAAGGAGCGGGTGCCAGGTTCGAAGGCGCCGGATGCGGAGGTTTATCTGCCGGGTCGCAATCTGTTTCTGCTGAGCCTGGCCGGTCTTTTCTGCACTATCCGCCGGATCCCATCCCTCTGGATCGGGATCCTCAAGGGCAATCCTTTTCAGGATGCCCGCTCCGGTTTCCTCCATCAGATGGAGAGCCTGCTGCAGGAAACGCTGAGTTCTCCTCTTCGGATTGCCGCCCCTCTGCGGGAGTTCACCAAGGGGCAGGTGATCCGGCGCTGGTCGCAGGTCCCGTGGGAGAAAACCTTCTCTTGCTTGAAGCCGGTGAACCACAAGCACTGTGGTCGCTGCCAGAAATGCGCCGAGCGAAAAGCCGGATTCCGCGCCGCCGCCCTTCCCGATCCAACCCCCTATGCGAAGTAGCCTGTACCGGGGCGGGGTGGGGCAGTGGTCCTGGGCCTTGCATCGCCTGACCGGGATCGGGGTGCTCCTGTTCCTCTTCTTCCACATTCTGGATACCGCGCTGATCCTGGTCGGGCCGAATCTCTACAACCGGATTATCGCAATTTACCGCCTGCCTCTGTTCGGATTGTCCGAGATCGCGCTGTTCGGAGCGGTCCTCTACCATGCCCTCAACGGGATCCGGATCATCGTCATCGATTTCTGGCCCGCTTCCACCCGCTACCACAAGCAAATGTTCTACGCGGTTGCCGGTCTCTTCCTCCTGGTTTTTCTTCCGGTCGGCTGGATCATGCTGGGCCATGTTTTTCACGGAGGGGGGGCGTGAGCACCTCCTACGGATCCCGCGAACGGCCGTCGGACGGCGTGGAGCTGTACGCCTGGATCTTCATGCGGATCTCCGGGGTTCTGCTGCTGGTGCTGGCCCTGGGCCACCTGTTCATCATGCACGTCTTCAACAACGTGCACGGGATCGACTACAACTTCGTCGTGGCCCGGTATGGGCGGCTCTTCTGGAGAGGGTACGATCTGGCGATGCTCTGGTTGGCGCTGATTCACGGTTTGAACGGGACCCGAACAATCCTGGATGACTATCTCCGGCCTCCCGTTCGCGGGTTCGCCGTCAAGTCCTTGTATGGAATCGGCCTGATCTTTTTGGTCTTGGGCACGTGGGCCATCATCTTCTTCCAACCGACGGCTGGGAGGATGATGTAATGGCCGTGCATGAGTTCGACGGGATCATCATCGGGGCCGGCGGGGCGGGGCTGATGGCCGCTCTGCAGGCCTCGAAGAGTGCGAAGATCGCCGTCCTCTCGAAACTGTATCCGACCCGCTCCCACACGGGGACCGCGCAAGGGGGAATCGGCGCCGCTCTCGGCAACCTCGAGGAGGACCACTGGGAGTGGCACATGTTCGATACGATCAAGGGGGGCGATTATCTCGTTGATCAAGATGCCGCCGAGATCATGTGCCGCGAGGCGGTGGATACCGTCTACGAGCTGGAGCACATGGGGCTGCCGTTCAGCCGGACACCGGACGGAAAGATCGCCCAGCGGCCGTTCGGCGGGCACACGCGCGAGTTCGGCAAGGCCCCTGTGCAGCGCTCCTGTTATGCGGCTGACCGGACCGGGCATATGATCCTTCAGACTTTGTACCAGCAGTGCATCAAGCAGGGGGTGACCTTCTTTAACGAGTTTCACGTGGTGGACCTGCTGGTGCAGGATGGAGTGGTCTGTGGCGCCGTGGCGATTGAAATCGCTACCGGCGAGCTGTACACCTTTCATGCGAAGGCCGTTCTCTTCGCCACCGGCGGATCGGGCCGGATGTACAAGATCACCTCTAATGCCTTGACCTTGACCGGCGATGGGATGGCGGTCGTCTACCGCAGAGGGATCCCTCTGGAGGACATGGAATTCTTCCAATTCCATCCGACGGGGATCTATAAGATGGGGATCCTGATCACCGAGGCAGCGCGGGGCGAGGGAGGGATCCTGCGCAACAATTCCGGCGAGCGGTTCATGGAGCGCTACGCCGCCACCCTCAAGGACCTTGCCCCGCGGGATATGGTGAGCCGCGCGATCTACAAGGAGATCCGAGAGGGGCGGGGCATCGGCGGCAAGGATTACGTTCATCTGGATCTCACCCATCTGGATTCCAAGGTGATCCACGCCAAGTTGCCGGATATCACCGATTTCGTGGAGACCTATATGGGTATCGATCCGGTGAAGAGCCCGATCCCGATTCAGCCGACGGCCCACTACGCGATGGGGGGGATTCCCACCAACTCCGATGCCGAGGTGGTGATCGATGAGAAGAATACCGCCATGCCGGGGCTGTACGCCGCCGGGGAGTGCGCCTGCGTCTCGGTGCATGGCGCGAACCGGCTGGGGACCAATTCCCTCGTGGACATCATCGTGTTCGGGCGGCGGGGCGGAAAGGCGCTCGGCCGGTTTGTACAACAAGCCCCCCTGCAGCCGCTGCCTCCCGATTCGGAGAAGGCCACTCGCGACAGGATCGAGCGGCTGTTTGAGAGCCGCGGTTCGGAATCGGTGGCCCGGATCCGAGAGAAGCTGCAGGCGGAGATGATGGACAAGGCCTCCGTCTTCCGCACGGAGGGGGAATTGAAGAAGATGCTGGATATCCTCCGGGGCCTCAGGCAGCGCTATTCCAATGTCTGTTTGCAGGATCGCGGCAGGAAATTCAACATGGAGCTCCTGGAGGCCTTCGAGTTGGATCACCTGCTGGAGTTGTCTCAGGTGACGGTGACTTCCGCAATGGCCCGCCAGGAATCCCGAGGGGCTCATGCCAGGGAGGATTTCCCCAAGCGGGACGATGCCAAATGGTTGAAGCATACGTTAGCCTATCGGGACGAGGAACTGGTGAGCCTAAAATATAAGCCGGTCAGCATCACGAAATTCCAGCCACAGGAAAGGAAGTATTGATGGAGGTCTCCTTTAAGATTCTCCGATTCGATCCGCAGCGGGATGCCCGGGCGCATTGGGAGGAGTATGAGGTGGAGTTGGAACCGACCGACCGGGTCCTGGACGGCCTGGAGGAGATCAAGGGCCGCCTGGATGGAACGCTCGCCCTGCGGCGCTCCTGCGCCCATGGAATCTGCGGGTCGGACGCCATGCTGATCAACGGCAGGAATCGCCTGGCCTGCAAGGTGCTGGTGAAGAATCTCAAGCAGCCGATCACCATTGAGCCGATGCGGGGCTTCAATGTCCTGAAGGACCTGATCGTGGACATGGAGCCCTTCTTCGCCAAATATCGGTCGGTCCAACCGTATCTCATCGAGAAGGATGCTCCGCCCGAGAAGGAGAGGCTGCAGTCCCAGGCACAGCGGGAACGGTTTGACGACACCACGAAATGCATCCTCTGCGGTGCCTGCACGACCAGCTGCCCCTCCTTCTGGTCCAATCCCGATTACGTCGGGCCGGCGGCCATTGTTCAGGCCCATCGGTTCATCTTCGACAGCCGGGATCAGGGAAAGGAAGAGCGGCTGAAGGTTCTCAATCATGGTGACGGCGTCTGGCGCTGCCGGACCGTCTTCAACTGCGTGGAGGCCTGTCCCCGTGGGATCAATGTCACCCGCGCTATCGGCGAGATCAAGCAAGCCCTCGCCCGCGGGAAAGTGTGATGTCGTCGGATCATCCGATGAGATGAAGCGTCACCTCCATTGTCCGAACTGCGGCAAGCGCCTATTCAACCGCACCTGCAAGTGGTGGTGCCCGGGCTGTGGCTACCACGAATCCTGCGCCGACGGCTAGAACCTAGAGACCGCCGGGCGACGGGTTAGTATTATATAATCCTATATATTTCTACTTGACGAGTTCGCTCCTTTAGAGCACACTTTAACTATCACTCTAAGGCGAACATGACTCCTCGAATGATCGCTGCCGCGCTGGCCCTTTCCCTTCTGGCGGGCTCCCACCCGCTTCAAAGGGATTTTCCTGTCTACCCAGCTCCGTTTTCGCACCAGGCCCTTCGCCAAACCGGGTTAGAGGAGTCACAACAGACGCGGCAGCAGCTTCTGGATTCATTGACCTCCGGTTTAGAGGAAACGGCTCGTCAGGATCTTGCCGATGATGCTACGGGGGCGGCGGAATTGAGTCTGGCGGCAGCCAAGGCGGGCGGGGCCGCTCTTGTAGCGGGAGATTACACCCCCGCAGAGGTAGTAGCTAAATTCCCCACGGTCATCTGGAACAGTCGGACGAGGAATCTTAACCCCGCGGATACGACCCACCGCGCAAGCAAACTGAGATTTAAGCCTCTCGCATCGGGCGAATGGTCCTACTTGAAGATGGATTCCACGCTTCGAGGCAATTGGGTGGACCTCATCCGCATCAGGGCCTCGCTCCTGTCTCCCGAACTCGTTGTCATCGCTCCGGCGAATCCTAAACAGGGAAGGGTGACTCGAGATGGAGTGCAGGGGTTCTGGGCGGAAGGAAAATTCACCCCACTGCATGAGACCGATTATCGGGAACAGATCGATCCAAGGCTCACATCCACAGGATCGAGCCTTAGCCGATACATCAAGGAAACGATGTCCAGGGACGTTCTGCTCCTTGGGATGGATCTGCTCGATGCGGGACCAGAAGAGGTTGCCCGCCGGTTATCGCAGCTCAAGACCGGTACGTACGTTGTTGCGGACGCACTGGAGGCAAAGCACTTGCAGGTTCTTGCTGAAGCTGTTCGACGCTCTGGCCGCAGCGCCCTCTGCTGTGGAGCGGCCAGTTTCTATGAAGCACTGGTTCCGTCCAGTGAACAGGTCGGGAGGCCTTGGGTTGAGCAGTGGTCAGCCAGCCGCGGCCAAAGAAAAAGGGTTCTTATCCTCGCCGGATCGAACCACCCCATCACTCAGCAGCAAGTGAAGGCTGCCGAAGAGAGATTTCCCGGTGATGTTCAGGTTTTAAGCGTGTCGCCGGCGGATCTGTTCCGAAAGGAGACACGGAAAAAAGCAGTTGAGGAGTTGGTAGATAGCGTCAGGCGGGCCTGGGCAAGCGCAAGAGTAGTGGTGCTGCGCCTTGAGCCACCCGTTCTTTTACTGCCGGGCCAGAATGAGATGGACGCAGTGGCGGACTTCCTGCGCAGGTTTTTGTCTGAGCAGATAATTAGAAATCAGCTTGGCCTTTTGGCCATTTTTGGAGGGGATACGCTGGATGCCGCTCTGCAAGCTCTCCATGCGGGATTTGTCGCCCGAGCGGAGGTTGCCCCTCAGATTCCTTACGGCGATCTCGTGTTGGAAGACGGATCCGTTCTTCCCATGATCAGCAAGTCCGGTGGGTTCGGAGGGCCGGATTTTCTGGTCCGGCTGCTCAAAGAGGTTCCCGGTTTCAATCGCCCACGCCTGGCGATCACCCTGGGAGATCCTGCGGGGACCGGCTCGGAATTATTGCTTCGAGCGCTCTCCGAACATCCGGAGCTCATGGAAAAGGCGCGCTTGCTGGTCGTAGGAGATGCGAAGGTTCTCCAAAAAGCGCAAACCATGTTCGAGATTCCTGGGCCGAAGGGGAAAAAATGGATCATCCGCTCCATCTCAAAACCGCAGGAAGCGAATTTCGCTCCTGCCGTCCTGAATGTTCTGGATTTGAAGAACGTGGATTTGGGGGTTCTTCGCAAGACGTTTGGTACGCTTGGAGTGGCCCAGCTCGATGAGGAGTCTCGTCGCCATTTGGGAGGAGCGGCGCTGCAGTTTCTCGATGCCGGGATTGAATTGGCCTCTGCGGGTCAGGTCGACGGGTTGGTGACCTTGCCTGTGACGAAGGAGGACGTGGCGCTCGTGCTGCCTGAATTCCGAGGGCATACGGAATACTTGGGTGCAAGGCTGGGAACGCTCTCGGGCAGCGGAGAGGTGACGATCGCCTTAATCCATCAAAGCTTGAGGGTTCTTCACGTGGTCACCCACCGCTCCATGGAGGAGCTGGTTCAAGACTTCAAGGATCCGAAGATCACGGACCGGATCTACGAACTCATTCGGATTGCTGACGAGATGGGGCGGCGCTATTTCGGAATCCGAAAGCCGCGCATCGGGGTGTTGGGATTCAATCCCCATGCCGGGGAAGGGGGCCTGTTGGGGAAGGAGGACCATGAACGGATCCAACCGGCCATCGATCGGGCCTTGCAGAATGGAATCCGCGTTGCTCAAGAGCCCATCCCTGCGGATACCGCCTTCACCCCCGGCATTCGCAAGCATTATGATTTCATCATCGCCATGTACCATGATCAGGGTCATGCGCCCTTTAAAGCCTTGGCCGGGTTCGAGGGGATTAACTTTACCGGTAATCTCAAGAAGGTTCGGACAACCCCGGATCATGGGACCGACCGCAGGAATGCCTTCAATCCCGCAAGAAAGATTCAGCCCACACCGGAGGGTGTCATCGCCGCCATCGATCAGGCCATCGCTATGATCGAACGGGAACGCCGCTCAACTGCCGGCTTGGAGGAGGGCTTGGAGCCAACGCGCAGGGCATTCCTTCGTTTTATTGCTTCAGCACTCGGTAGTTCTCTTCAGGGTAACTTGGGTGAATTGGGTCTCCAGCTTTCCGGATCCGAGCCTGTTGCCGAGAAAGTGGAGGAACAGATTTGGGACGAGTTGGCCAAGCGTTTTGCAGTCCGGCCGGATCTGCTGGGCCGTTTTGAGGAATGGGCCGGTTCCATAGAGTGGATGCATCGGCTTGAAGGCCGGGACGACTTCACTTTTACGTTGAATAGTCTCTCGCAGCAGATCTTGAATGTGGAGAGGCGCTGGCG
>JAHFFF010000088.1 GCA_023248095.1 Candidatus Omnitrophota bacterium
CCTCATCGGGATTGAGCTCCTTGAGCACCTTGCGGAGCAGCCAAACCTTCTTCAACTCATCCGGCTCCAGCAGGAGCTCTTCCTTGCGCGTGTTGCAGCGCTGGATGTCCAACGCCGGGTAGATCCGCTTCTGGAAGAGATTCCGGTCCAGCGTGATCTCCATGTTGCCGGTTCCCTTGAACTCCTCAAAGATCACCTCATCCATCCGGCTGCCGGTATCAATGAGCGCGGTCGCGATGATGGTGAGGCTGCCGCCTTCTTCAATCCCGCGCGCCGAGCCGAAAAAGCGCTTCGGCTTGTGCAGCGCTGTGGCATCCACACCGCCGGTTAAGATCCGGCCGCTGTGCGGGGCCACGGTGTTGTAGGCGCGGGCCAGCCGCGTGATGGAGTCCAGCAGGACCACCACATCCTTCTTGTGCTCCACCAGCCGCTTGGCCTTCTCCAGCACGATCTCGGCCACCTGGATGTGCCGCTCCGCCGGCTCGTCGAAGGTGGAGGAAACCACCTCGCCGCGCACCGATCGCTGCATGTCGGTCACCTCTTCCGGCCGCTCATCGATCAGCAGCACAATGAGCATCACATCCGGGTAGTTGCGCACGAGCGCGTTAGCAACCTTTTGCAGCAGGATGGTCTTGCCGCTGTAGGGGGGTGCCACGATCAAGCCGCGCTGCCCCTTGCCGATGGGCGCCAGGAGATCCAGGATCCGGGTTGAGATCTCTTGCGGGTCCGTCTCCAGCTTGTACCGCTGGTTCGCATAGATCGGCGTGAGGTTGTCGAACAGTATCTTCACCTTGGCTGCGTCGGGGTTTTCCATGTTGACCGCTTCCACCTTCAGCAGCGCGAAGTACCGCTCTCCCTCCTTCGGCGGCCGGATCTGACCGCTGACCGTATCCCCGGTCCGCAGGTCGAAGCGCCGGATCTGGCTGGGGGAGACGTAGATGTCGTCGGGTCCAGGCAGATAGTTGTAATTCGGGCTGCGCAGGAATCCGAATCCCTCCTGCAGGATCTCCAGAACCCCCTCTCCGAACATGTTCCCTTCCCGCTCGGCTTGGGCCTGGAGGATCTTGAAGATCAGATCCTGCTTTTTTAAACCGGATATGCCGTTGACGTTGATATCCTTGGCCACCTTGTTGAGTTCAAGGATGGTCATCCGCTTCAACTTGGCGATATCCAAGTTTTGCGTGGAACTGGAACTGGCTTGCCCTTCTGATTTTTCTTCAGTCATCTTTTCTTCCGCCATGGACTCCTTCTCCTTTGATGTTCTTCCAAATCCGAACCACCTGTCGGCGAGTCGCCGATTGGGACCCGCCATTGTTCACCACGAAATCCGCCTGCCTGATCTTCTCGCGAAGGGGCAGTTGAAATGAGCTCCTGCGCTCGAACTCCTCCCGGCTCCAGCCGGACCGCCTCTTCAGGCGGCGGGCCGCCACACTCGGAGGAGCCGAGACCACCACCAGCGCATCGGTCTTGTACGCCGGGCCAGACTCGATCAGCAGCGGGATATCCAGCACCGCCGCCCCGTTGGGATTGCGGCGCTCCAACTGCCACAGCAACTCCTGGATTCGATCCCGGACCGCGGGATGCACAATCCGGCAGAGGACCCGCAAATGCCTTTGGCTGTGGAACACAACCGATCCTAACCGCTTGCGATCGATCCGGCCTTCCCGTGTGAGGACACCCTTCCCGAACTCCGCCCGGATCTTTCTACAGACGGCGGTCCTAGGCTTCATTAAGGAATGGGCGATCCGGTCGGCATCCAGAACCGTTGCCCCCAGATCATGAAACATACCTGCAACAGTGGACTTGCCGGTTCCCACGCCCCCGGTCAACCCGATCACCTTCATGGATCACGCGTGGGAGGCCTCGTACCAGTTCCGCCCCCTCTTCACGTTGACCTCGATCGGGACCCGCAGGCGGATCGGCTTGCCGGAAAGGGTGGGCGACTCCATCATCTCCTTGACCATCCCCTGCACCGATTCCAATTCCCGCCCAGGCAGATCAAAGATCAGCTCGTCATGCACCTGGCAGACCATGCGGGCACTCAGGCCCTTCTCCTCCAATGCCCGGTCGATGGCCACCATTGCCACCTTGATGATGTCTGCCGCGGAACCCTGAATGGGGGCGTTCACCGCCATCCGCTCGGCAAACTGTCGCACCGTCGGTTCCTTGGCGTTGAGCTCCGGGATGTTGCGCCGACGGTTGAACAAGGTGGTGCAAAATCCGCGGCTGCGGGCCTCTTCCACGGAGCGGGTCAGATACCCCCGCACGCCGGGATACCGTTCAAAATAACGCTGAATGAAATCGGCTGCTTGGGCTTGGTCCACCTCCAGTTCCTTGGCCAGCCCAAACGAGCTCATCCCATAGATGATCCCGAAGTTGATGGTCTTGGCCACCCCCCTCTGATCCGGCGTAACCTCCTCCGGCTTCGCATGGAAGATCTCCGCCGCCGTGACCCGATGGATGTCCTGCCCTTTCCGAAACGCCTCGATCAACGCCTCATCCTCCGACACATGCGCGAGGATCCTCAGCTCGATCTGAGAGTAATCGGCCGCCAGCAACCAGCCATCCGGCTCCGAGGCCGTGAAGCCCCGGCGGATCTGCCTGCCCAATTCGGCCCGAATCGGAATGTTCTGCAGATTCGGCGCAGAGGAGGAAAGCCGGCCCGTGGCCGTCACCATCTGGTTGAAGGAGGCATGGATCCGGCCAGTCTTCGGATGGATCAGGCGCGGGATCGCCTCCACATAGGTGGAGTTTAATTTCGCCAGCTCCCGGTACTCCAAGATTTTCTGGGGAAGCTCATGCATCCCCGCAAGCCGGCGCAGGACCTCCTCGTCCGTCGAGGCGCCGGTCTTCGTTCTTTTCAACACCGGCAGCTTCAACCGCTCAAAGAGGACCTGGCCCAATTGTTTGGGGGAATTCAGGTTGAAGGGACCGCCCGACAGTTTCTCAATCTCTTGGGTGAGGCGCTCCAGGCTCTTGTTGATCTGCTTGGCCAAATCCTGAAAGGCCGCCGGATCCACCGCCATCCCATGGAACTCCATCCGGGCCAGCACCCGAGCCAACGGGATCTCCACCTCGGTCATCAACAGGGAGAGGGATCTCTCCTCGATCTGGCCTTCCAAATGGGGCATCAGCTGCCATGCCGCTTCGGCCTTCAACGCCGCAGCCCGAAGCGGGTCCTTCTCCGCCGTTGCGCGACCCAGGTGCTCCATCGCCAGATCTTCCATCTCATGCGACGGCCGGCCCGGATCCAACAGATAGGAAGCGATGCAGGGATCGGAGATCGGCCCCTTCAGATCGAGCCCTTCCCTCTGCAGGAGGAGGAATATCTCCTTCAGGCTGGGACAGATCTTGACCACCCGAGAATCTTCCCAGAGGAACCGAAGCTCCTTCAGCGGCACCGACCCAGGAAGGGCAGCGGCACCACCGGCCCCCCAGGAAACTCCGATGGCCCGAATCTCGGCCTGCATCGCAGCATCGGACCCGATCTCCAGCACCACGGCAATCCGGCCGGCCTTGCGAATTTCCTCTTCCTGCTGACGAAGCCCTCGCGCAGAATCCGGCTCGGCTACCCTGACATCCGCGGAACCTGCCGCCTGTTCCGGTGCAAACTCCTTCATCAACACTCTGAACTCCAGCGCCTGGAACAAGCGGTGCAGGACCTCTCGGTCCGGATCCTTTCTCTCCATCTCCTTCCAATCAAGCCTCAGGGGAACCTCAGTGTCCAAGGCGGCCAATTCGCGGCTCATCTGCAGTTGATCAGCATTCGTCCGAATCGCCTGCGCGACCGAAGGCTTGACTGCCGTTCCCTTTCCCTGCTCCAAAGATTTCATCAATGCCTCAATCGAGCCGAACCGCTGGATGAGATCCACCGCCGTCTTCTCTCCGATGCCCGGAACGCCGGGAATCGCATCCACCTCATCCCCCATGAGCGCCATCACATCCACCACCTGATCCGGCCGCAGGCGCCATTTCTCGGAGAGGGTGGACTCGTCCAAGATCTCGTGCCCGTCCCGCAGCGGGCGGTACACCTTGATCTTTTTTCCCAGCAACTGAAGCGCATCCTTATCCCCCGTGACCAGATAAACCGTCAACCCCTCCTGGGACGCCCGAAGGGCAACGGTCCCCAGGATGTCGTCCGCCTCATACCCTTCCTGCTCGAAGATCGGGATTCGAAAACCCCGCAGCACCTGCTTGATCAACGGGATCTGGTCCACCAGGGCCTCGGGCATCGGCTTTCGGTGAACCTTGTACCCCTCGAACCGCAGGTGCCGGAAGGTGGGTTTGGGCAGATCAAACGCAACCGCCAAATAATCCGGTTGCTCTTCCTCCATCAGCTTCCGAAGCATCGCCACCACGCCGTAAACGGCATTGGTCGGCTGCCCCTTGGAGGTGCTTAAGTTCCTGATGGCGTAGAACGCCCGATAACAGAAAGAAGATCCATCAATCAGGAACAGCCGCCTATCGGGCTCTCGTTGAGGGGATTGTGAATTTGTAATGATTGATTAGGGTGTAGCGGCTTACTTCGCCCTGGCCAGCGCCTTTTCGGACCGTTCCAGACCCTGCCTTGCTTCCCGATTGTTGGGATCCAAGGTCAGGATCTGTTTGAACTGGTCTTTCGCATCCTGATAGTGGCCTTCTCGCATTGCGGTCAGTGCACGGTTGTACAACTCCCCCGCGCTTCGTTGCCGAACTTGCGATTTCTCCTTCGCGTACGCCTCGGCAACAGATTCAGCCTGGGCCGACACAGCATGAGCCTGCCCCTCCTGCTGAGCCTGAAGCCTCTCTTCTGCCTCTCGGAGGGCCTCCTCCCTGGCAGTCTCAGCGGTCTTCGCGGCCTTCTTCATCTCCTTCTTGCGCCGAGCGGCCTGCACCTTTTTACCGCGCGCCTTAGCAGGTTTAAACCCCTTGGCCAGGCGGGCCTCCTCTTTTTGAGCACGGACCTCGGTCACCTGGAGCAGCTTCCTTGCATTCACATTGCCGGGATCCAGTTTCAACGCCTGCTGAAATTGCTCGGCAGCCTTATCCCAGCGCCCAGCCTCCAGGTGCACCCGCCCAGCCAGAACCGCCTTCTGGACCTCATCCTTCCGCTTCATGGTCAACGCTTCTTGTGACTCAGGAATCGGCAGGTTGTACTTGGTCAGTTTCTCCCGAGCCTTGATCACCCAAGGATCGCTGGAAGAACCCATCTGAACCCGTGCGCCCCAGTGGTTGGCCGCCTCCTTCACCCGGTTGGTCTCTTCGTACAGAAGGGCGAGATTGGAGTGGGCAGCCGCTAGGTCCGGCTTAAACCTCAACGCGGTCTTATACGCCTCCTCGGCGCGATCGATCTTACCCATGCTTTCCAGGACGACTCCCAAATCGTTGTAGGCCTCAGCGTAGCCCGGCCGGACAGTGATTGCCTTTTGATAAGCAGCGGCCGCTCTCTCGAGATCTCCAACGGATTGGAGTTGACGTCCCTCTTCACGGTACGCCACCCCCTCCTGCATAACGATTTCGCCGGGGATTGGCATTCTATTTGTCGCACAGAGGGAGATCACCAAGAGCAGAAGGCCACCCAGTCGAAACCAGATGGAATGTTGGAAGGTTCTCTCCATTGAAATTCTGCGGTTAGTGTATCCAATTACTCAAGTTCTGTCAAGACAATGTCCTCATCCCTGTGATATCTTTGCTGAAGATGCTTCTCCTCTTTATTGTGATGCTTCAGGCTGTCTTCTGGACAACACCTGTCTACTCGGAGGAGACCCACCCTCCCCAGCGAGGGATGTGGGTCTGGCACCTCCAATGCTATGCCACCCGCGCCAAAAGAGAACAGCTCATCCAATTCTGCAAATCGGAAAGGATCACCCTCCTCTTGGTCCAGGTTCATTACGACATGGATCGAAGGGCCAAAACTCCCCGCGGGCTGCGCAGGCCCCAGGCGTATGGGGACCTCATTCAGAAAGCGAGGGAAGCCGGAATTTCCGTCGAAGCGCTGGAAGGAGATCCGGAGTGGTCGCACCCAGCCGGACAAGGGACCTTCTGGCCGAAGCTGAAGGTGATCCTGGACTGGTACAAGGCTCAGCCGCCAAACCGGCGTTTCGCCGGCCTGCATCTGGACGTCGAACCGTATCTGCTGAGCGAATTCCAAACCACCCACAAGCTGGATCTCTTACGGGGATACCTCCAGTTTATGGCCCAGGCCCGGGACCGGGTGAAACAGTGCGATCCTTCCTTGATCTTCGCCGCGGACATCCCCTTCTGGTATGACGTTTACGAGGAGGATGAATACCTGAACCATTGCGTCCTCGAATTTCATGGGAAGAAGAAATATGCCAGCAGCCATCTTCAGGACATCTGCGATTACGTCGGGATCATGTCCTACCGGCGCAATGCACTGGGAGAGAATTCCATCACCCGGCTGTGCGAAGGGGAGCTGGCCTATGCGGAAAAGATCGGCAAAAAGATTTTCTGCGGTGTCGAAACATCCCCGGGCCAGGACCCGCCGACCATCTCCTTTTATGGAACCGACCCGCCCCTCTTCCGGGAACAATTAGCCTTAGTTGAGAAGGCCTTCCGGGGCCGGCCCGGCTTCGGCGGGATCCTGATCCATCATTACCTGAGCTACCAAGCCTTCCTTCGGAAGAGAATTACGCCGCTTCGCCCAGCTCTCGGAGGGCACGGGTAAATTCCTCCAGCCCGGCCAAGATAACTTCGGAGCGAATCCGGAGGTCCTTGAGGATCTGCCAGAGCAAAAACCGATCGGTGGAATAATCTGCCGGGTTGTGCAGGACGAAGGACAGCCCCATCCCCGCTCTACCAGCCAACGTCTCGAGTCGTTGACCTTCCTCCAGGCCACCATAGAAAT
>JAHFFF010000089.1 GCA_023248095.1 Candidatus Omnitrophota bacterium
CTATGTCAAGGAAAGCCGCGAACAGTTCTTGTTCCTGACGGACCTGACGGTTCGAGGTAAGCAGGCGATCCGATCCCTCGGCATCCGATTTGCCCAGGCAACATTCGCCGAGACAAAATAGGGTTTCAAGAGACATGGGGTTCTCGGTCAGAAAGTAGTTGCGAAGTTCGTCCAGCACGGGGAGTTTTTATTCTTAGAGAGCTACTCCAGGCAAAATTACGGGAGAATATGAATAGTCTTTTGTTGGGACTGAATGGAATAGCTGTTATTTCTACTGTTGTTTTTTGTGTTTGTCTGAAAACGTTACCGGAACAATATAGATCTTATATTGATGGCTTGTTGCTCGTAGCTGTTGCCGCAGCTACTGCGGGCCCGTTCGTCAAAAACCACCTACTTCTTAAAAAAATTCCATCGCCGAAACCCAAAATAATCTTGCCGCTGCTTTGCCTGTTGGTTGGAATCAATCTGTTTTGTTTGGTTGTTATGTATCAAGATCAGCTGAGCTTCAGCAGGGGATTCGGGCTAATTTTGTGCATCGGGATCTATCTGTTTGTATTCTTACCGCTCTGGATGGTTTTTCTTAGGCAACTTCGGAATAGCCCTGCATAGCCAGCAGCTTCCCGGCTATTAAGACTTGGGTTTTGAAGGCTTCGGTCGGGTTGCGAAACGTGTCTAAGAGGGGGGCGCACTCATTTGCATTCATTTTGTGATATGCTTTATGTGAAAAAGCGAGGACAGACAGATGAAATTAGAGGTTATTCTTGAGAAAGACGAGGACGGGTTTTATGTGGCTTCTTGCCCTGCCATCAAAGGGTGCCACTCGCAGGGACAGACCAAGCGGGAAGCTTTAGAGAATATTCGCGAAGCTATTTCCGGTTGTCTCGAAGTCCTCAATGAGCAAGCCAAACGTCTGGGGCGCCGTCATCACGCTGAGCTGATTAGAATAGCCGTATAAAAGTGGGTAAGCTGCCTGTCGTATCTGGTCGCGAGGTGGCTAAGGTTTTGCAAAGAGCCGGTTGGACTTTAGTCCGATGGCGTGGCAGCCACATGATTCTCACCAAAGAAGGCGAAGAAGCCACCCTCTCCATTCCCGATCATAAAGAGCTTGGCAGGGGTCTGCTTCGCGCGTTGCTCCGGGATGCCCGCCTTCCCACCAGCGATTTCACGGAGTTACTCTAAAAAGGCGGATTCGCAGCTGCGAAGGTCGTCCAGTACGGGGAGCCATTCTCTGTTTGTTGGTGAGGAGGGCATGCAGTCCTTATGATCGGACAAGCGAACGCGCCATCTGATCCCACGTGGCAAACGAGCAGGGATCCCGCGATTCTCAAAGCGGAGCAGCAGCGAACCCTTGCGGCGCCACGCCGACGCTGCGGGTTGCCGGCCCGGCTCCTGTTCGTCACGATGGATCTTTGTTATGGCCGCCGTCGCACGCTGTCAAAATTCAAGGTGCTTGAGGTTGTTGCCCGTGTTCCTTATCAAGCGTGGGAGCATGTCGCCTACATCGCCATGACGCACACCTACGGCCGGCCCCACTTCGCCCGCCGGATTTTCGAGTTTGTCGTTGAAGCCCGCCGGCTACAGGACAACGAGCAGTGGCATCTTCTCATCCTTGAGGAGATGGTGCAAAGCCGGAGGGTTGGGGAGAGCTTCTTCTGGCACCGCATCATCCCGCAGATCCTTGCCTTCGCGTACTACCACGTCAGCTGGCTGCTGTACGTGATTAAGCCCGCTTTAAGCTACGGGCTCAACGCGGATTTCGAGGACCACGCCGAACACGAGTACATGGAGTTCGTCCGGGAAAACCCCGTGTTGGAACGGGAACCGTTCTTGAGCGACTTCCAGCAGGAATACGGAAGCTTTCCTTCGTGTGCGGTTTTATTCCGGCGCATCGCTCTCGATGAGCGCCTGCACAAAGAAGAGAGCTTGGAGCGCATCGCCCACGCCCGCTTCTCATGAGGAACAAGGACACGCCATGCGTGTTGGCGCGGTGGTGGCCGCGGCCGGGTTCCTATTCGGGCCGTTTCTCGGCCAGCTCTGGAAGATCGGCCACGACCACTGGGAGAAGGGAGGGGATGGTCGCGGAGGCTAACCGGGGGGTCCTGCCGGCGCTTTTCATCGTCGTCTGCCTGAATCTGCTGGCCCACTTCATTCCCTTCGAGCGGGTTTCGCTGGCCGGGGACGACATCCAGTACCTGACGATCCCTCCGCAGGAGCGCTGGGAGTACGTCCGAAGCCAGACGGAGCCGCCCGCCGGGCGCTGCCTGGAGATCTGCTACATCGTTCTTCACTGGGTGGTTGGAGACCATCCGGCGCTGTGGGTTGTGCCGGTTTTCCTGACGAGCAGTCTTCTGGCCGGATGCGTTTACCTGTTGATGCGGCGGCTCATCGGGGATCCGGTCGGGAGCCTCCTCTGCTCCGTTCTCTACGTGCTTCTGCCGAACAAGGTGCAGCTTTACCACCACCTCGTGTACGCGCATATCCATGCCGTGCTTGCCTTCACGGCAGTGAGCTTCCTCTTTTTCTTGGCTTACCTGAGGAGCTCCAAGCGTGTCCATCTTTTGGCCTCGGTGGCCTGCTACTCCATCACGATTTTTTGGTATGAGCTGGGCTACTTCCTCCCCCTGGTTTTGGCGGTCGCGGCGTTCCCGCATGGGAAAAGGAAGTTGGGGGCGTGTCTCCTTTTCCTGGTGCCCGTGGTCCTCAACGTCCTCTGGCGGTCTGGGGTTTTCTCAGATGGGAATTTCCACCTGTACCCCGTGTACCGACAGGCGTTGCACGACATGACGTTCTGGGATAATCTGTACGGTGCGCGCAAGCTTTTCGTTGGGCGAGAGATGCAGAAATGGATCCTGTGCGGCCTGGCCCGCTTTCCCGCGATTGGATGCCCATGGCTGCTCCTCCTGGTGGTTGCCGACCAGGCGGTTCTCTGGGGATTCTTCCGGTGGTTTCGGAAAAGACGTTTCCCCGCGATTCCGCTTAGGCTTCTGCCGGTCTCGATTGCTATGGTACTCTTTTTCCTGGCGCCGGCCGCTCTGGGAGGTGAACTCCTGGGTCGGCATGCGGCCCTTGCAGACATCGGGTTCTGCATCCTGGCTGTCATGGCACTGAGGTTTCTGGCTGGGTCTGGGGCGCTCCTGCGGTTCCTTCTGACCGCTCTGCTGGGCGTTGGTTTGGTGGTCTCCCAGGGGCTGGCATGGAGCCAGGTGGTTTCCTGCCGGATGAACCGGGCCATCCTGGAAACGCTGCGGGAGCAGGGGGGCTCCTTGACGAAGGTGGATCAAATCGTGATCGACCAGTACAGTCTCGCGCAAAGGATCCCCTCTTCCTGGGTGAAGGATCCCCGAAATTGCCTGGATAGCTACTGGGGGGTGGACGGTTTGCTGGGTGAAAACTTTCGGGGCGTGATTCTTTGGGTCACGGGAAAGAGGATCCCCCTGGAGATCATCCGGTCAGATCAGTGGAGGGTGCCCCGGGAGGAGACCCTCCTGATCGATTACGCGGCGGTCTATGCTCAGGGTTTCTACGATGGGCGAAGAAGCCCTGACCGGTGAAGGGCAGCGGGGAAGAGCCTTCCATTGCGGAGCCCTGGTTTCTGGCGTTCAACGCCGGGGTAGAGTTTCATCCGGTAATCCATCGGCTGGTTTAGCCTGACGCTGTAAGAGGGAAGGGGGACGTTTCGTAATGGAACGTCCCCCTTTGTTTATCAACTTACCCTTTGCGACACTTTTTGGGGCCTCCAGGCGTCTAAGGAGATGAGGAGGCTAGAAATGAGATGAATGATACGGCGTTCGGACAAAAGACACTCGTAAGCTTCATGGGATTGAGTTTGTTGCTAACAGGCTGTGCCTCGATGACCCCGGCGCAAAGAGGAGCTCTGCTGGGGTCCGCCGCCGGCGCAGGCTTGGGGGCGATCATCGGGCACCAGGCCGGAAGGAAGACGGCGGAGGGGGCTTTGATTGGGGCTGCAGCGGGAGGGATCGGGGGCGCCTTGATCGGCGAATCGTCAGCCTCGCAATACTGCCCGACCTGCGGCCGGAGTTTTTTTGGAGACCAGACGTACTGCGAGTTTGACGGGACCGTGTTGAGGACGAAGGGAACACCGGTCCAGACCGCTGCGCAGGCTCAGCTTGAGCCGGTCCAGGTGAGGCCTGTCGAGGTGCCGCAGATCCTGGTGATCAATGTTCCGAACAGCAACGGGAGCTTCACCCCCGTCACGCTGCAGCCGTCCAACAACGGAACGTACGTCGGCCCGCGAGGCGAGGTTTACCCGACCCGGCCGACGGTGGATCAATTGAAACAGTTGTATGGGAAATAAGGGGAGGGTGCCTAAGATGAAAAAGGATAGGATAATGGTTCGGGTCGCCGTTGTTGCAGTTCTCGGGGCCGCGTTGCTCTCCGGGTATACGGCCAATGCAGAGGCGAGCTGGTTCTGCAACGAGCCCTATCGGGATCATCGCTATGAAGCCCGTCATCACCACAACAGAGGGTGGTACCATCGGGGTACCCGAGCCTACGTGATCTTCGGGACCCCGGGCGTGACCATCGTGAATACGCTGCCCAGGAGATCTTATAACTGTGGCGATGGTTACCACCAGAGTGTGCGGGGTGGATATTCGGTTGTTTCGGCCCCGCAGAGTATTGTCGTGAATGTCCCCAACCGGAATGGGAGTTATACACAGGTGACACTTCAGGTGGCAAACAACGGAACCTACGTTGGTCCTCAGGGTGAGGTCTATCCCACCCAGCCGACCATGGAACAACTGCAGACGATGTATGGACAATAAATCGAAGATATCGAGCTGATCCAGCAGGTCCTTTCCGGCCAAAAGGAAGCCTACGCAGATCTTGTGCGGAAGTACCAGGCGCGTACCCTGCGCCTGTGTACTTCTTTGCTGGGTGATGCCATCCTGGCCGAAGACGCATCCCAGGAAATCTTCCTCAAGGCCTACCAGGCGCTCAAAGCCTTCCGGGCTAAATCCACCTTCTCGACCTGGTTCTACCGGATTGCCAGCAACCACTGCCATGACCTGCTGAGGAAACGGGCCCGGCAGAAGACCGAATCCTGGGATGCGCTGGTGGAGGAGCAGGGGGAACAGGTGCAGGAGCTGTTCGCGGTTTCCGGCGACCCGAGGACTGCTCTGGAAAACGCCGAGCTGGCGGACAAGATCTTGTCCTGCCTCCCGGCCGGCGCCCGGCTCATCCTGACTCTCCGGGAGGTGGAGGGGCTCAGTTACCGGGAGATCGCGGAATCGCTGAGTTGTTCTCTGGACGCGGTCAAGGCCCGCCTCCGCCGGGCCCGTGAGGAGCTGCAGGATAAATTCCGACACCTTTTGGATTCGGGGACGTCTAAAGAGTAGGAGGATTGGGATGGATCACGAGGTGATGAAAGAGAGGATCCTGGCGCTGTACGACGGGGAGCTGGCAGGCAATGCTCGCCTGGAGGTGCAGAACCATCTGTCCGGCTGCGCCGAGTGCCGCCGATCCTACGAGCGGTGGCAGAGGGTGGCGAAGGGGTTGTTCCGGGATCCTCAGGTTCAGCCGTCGGAGCTGTTTGTGTCCCGGGTCATGGAGCGGATCGATGCGTTGGAGCGGCCCCGTCATGCGGTGCCATGGACGATCCGGCTTCGCTGGGCCGTGCCGGCCATGGCATTGGCGAGCCTGCTGTTTTTGATCCTGAGACCCGCGCAGCGCTCCGTTTCCATCGAGGCCTTGCTGCTTGCGGATGCACGAGAGAACGGCGTAACCCAGTTGGTACTGGCCAGCCGGCAGCCTGCGGCGGATGAGGTGGATGGATCGATCATGGAGGCTCAGCTATGAAAATCGTTTGGAAGCAAGTGTTGGTCTCTTTCGTGCTCGGGGTTATGGTGGGGGCGGCGGGTGTTCACTGGTGCGCCCCGCACACTTTCCACCGACACTGGGGTGGCAAGGAGTTTCAGGCTCGTATGCTGAGGCAGTTTGACTCGAAGCTCAAACTGACGCCGGAACAGCGCAGTCAAGTGGCCGAGATCCTGGATGGGAAGCGGCAGAAGATTGACGTGCTTCGCGCGGAGATGCGGCCCAAGTTCGAGGAGATTCGCACCTCGACCTCGGCCGAGATTCGCAGTTTGCTGACGCCGGAGCAACAAAAGAAGTTCGACGCGATTCAGACGGAGTGGGAGGCCGAGGCAAAGAAACGGCACCTCCGTCAGGCCAAAAGAAGGATGGAGGACTGATTACGTCTGCCGCGGGGGGAGCAGATCGAGCATGACCGAGCAGGCGTTCGGGTCTGCTGAAGGATCTTCGAACCACCAGGGCCGATTATTCACCGGAATCGTTTCAGAATCTCCCATCTCAGTCAGGCGACTCATGAGGGCCGTCAGCTGTTTTGGGGTTACCCGGATGCAGTAGCGGCCGGCATAAGGCCCTTTCGCCTCCAGTACCGCGCATTCCGCCAGGATCCGCGCGATCGTTCCTTTGGCTGCCGCAGGGTCTGCCACGTGCAGGCGAATGTAATATCCCCCACCCGGTTTTCCAACAAAGCCGCTGATCGGCGCATGAACGCAATGCATGGCCTGAGCAGAGGCTGCGGACGGCGCAGAAGTATGCAGGCTGGGGAGGTACATTCCATAAAGGAAGAACAGCGCCGTGCCCAATGTCGCCAAGGCCCCGGCCCGCAGTGTGCGGGACCCCATACCCGCCACCCCCGCTTGCAGGGATTGCCCGTGTGCTGTTTGGCAGGAACTGCACCGGGATAGATGAGCGTAGACTTGTTGCGTGCTCGGCAGGGAAAGCTTGCCCCGCCCATAGGCCACCAGGTGTCTGCGGACTTCTTTGCACGGGAAAGAGGAT
>JAHFFF010000090.1 GCA_023248095.1 Candidatus Omnitrophota bacterium
GGTGACGATGCCGCAGCGGGTCACACCGGAGTTCTGCGAGGTGCTGAAGAAGTACAAGCCGATCTGGATGAGTCTTCACTTCTGCCATCCGAAGGAGGTCTCCCCTCGCCTGAAGACGGCGATGGATATGCTGGCCGACAGCGGGGTGCCGTTGGGATCTCAGACAGTGCTGCTGCATGGCATCAACGATGATCCGGTGGTGATGAAGAGGCTGATGCACGAGCTGCTCAAGGTTCGGGTGCGACCCTACTACATCTACCAGTGCGACATGGCACAGGGGATCACGCACTTCCGAACCTCCGTCGAGACCGGCATCCGGATCATGGAGGCCCTGCGCGGGCACACCAGCGGCTATGCCGTTCCAACGTATGTGATCGATGGACCGGGGGGTGGCGGGAAGATTCCGGTGGGGCCGAGCTACGTCATCTCCTCTAAGGATGGAGTGGTGACGCTGCGCAATTTCGAAGGGAAGATCTACACCTATTACGAGCCGGGATCAGTGCCGGGGCCGGTTCCGGCTTCCGCTAAGTCCAACGGGAACGGAAACGGCAACGGATTTCACGGCGTACCCCTGTACGTTCCGTAGCACCGCGGTTTGGGATTTAGCTGCGGGATCGTTGGCCTACCGAATGTAGGCAAATCCACGCTGTTCAACGCCCTCACGCGGGCGAACGTGGCTGCCTCCAACTACCCCTTCTGCACCATCGATCCGAACGTCGGCATCGTCCCGGTGCCCGATCCCCGGCTGGATAAGCTGGCGGAACTCGTCCCGACGGAGAAGGTGGTGCCGACCTCCATGCGATTCGTGGACATCGCCGGCTTGGTCAAGGGGGCCAGCCAGGGGGAGGGGCTCGGTAACCAATTCCTCAGCCACATCGCGGAGGTAGAGGCTGTCGCCCACGTGGTGCGCTGTTTTGAGGACTCGGAGGTGATTCACGTTTCCGGTGACGTCGATCCTCAGCGGGACATCGACGTGATCCACACGGAGCTGGCGCTTCGCGACCTTGGGGTTGTCTCCGGAGCGGCAAGCCGCCTGGAGAAGGTGGCCAAGTCAGGCGATAAAAAGGCCGTGGCCGTGTTGGAGGCCTACCAGCCGGTGATCAAGGCGCTGAACGAAGGCAAGCCTGCCCGCACGGTCCTGAAGGGGTTATCCGAGGCTGCGCAGGAGGCCGTGAAAGGATTGAACCTCCTCACCGCGAAACCGGTGCTGTACGTCGCCAACGTCGATGAGAAAGAGGCGGCGGGGGCCGAGTCGCCTCGGCTTGCCGCGGTCCGGGAGATCGCCAAGGCAGAAGGAGCCCCCGTGGTTCCCATTTGCGGATCGATTGAGGCGCAAATCGCTCTGCTTGAAACGGAGCAGGAACGGAAAGAATTTCTGGAGGCGGTGGGGTTGCAGGAGACGGGCCTGAACCGGCTCATCCGCGCCGGCTACGAACTCTTAGGGCTCAACACCTTCTTCACCGTCGGGCCGAAGGAGGACCGTGCCTGGACGATCCCACGCGGGGCCAAGGCCCCGGAGGCGGCCGGCAAGATCCACAGCGACATCCAACGCGGATTCATTCGGGCGGAGGTGATCGGCTACCAGGATTTCATTGCCTGCGGCAGCGAGCAGTCGGCCCGCGATCAAGGCAAGCTTCGCCTCGAAGGGAAAGAGTACGTCATGCAGGATGGAGACATCGTTCACTTCCGATTCAGCGTGTAGGGGTAGGGTGATACAATAATTGCATGGAGTTTCTGCCTTCCCGACGAACGTTCAAATCCCTCGCGCATTCTAGGCGATGGATTCCTGTTTCGACATGCCTGCCTCTGGAGTCGGATGCAAGGTCCCTCTTTGAGGCTGTCGCCTTCCGGGCGCCCAATGCACTGCTGGAGTCTGCGCGCGTTCATCCTGTCACAGGCCGCTACAGTTTGATCGTCGGAGAGCCGGCCTGCTATCTGACTGCTTACGGGGATCGGGTTTGCCTGCAAGAGAGGGGGCGATCTCACACCTGCACTGCAGATCCGTTTCAAGTTGTCGAGCAACTCCTTCGCGTCAAAAGGACTTTAAGACTGCCGGGTCTCCCTCCCTTTGTGGGCGGAGCAGTAGGAGCCATTGGTTTTGAGGCCTGCCGCATGTTTGAGAAGCTGCCGGTCCGTGCGCAGGATGATCTTCATCTTCCCGATTTGGCTTTCCTCTTCTGTGACCAAGCCATTGTTCTTGATCATCTGGAGGGAAAACTCTGGCCGATTATCTTGGCCGACCCCATCGGGAACCTGGATCGGGCCTATGATGAAGCGGTTGCCAAGGTGGAGGCCCTGATGCTGCGTGTCACGCGCGTGCCCGTTCGCCCTGAGATTGTCGAAGGATGGACGTTCATGGATGACCAAACTCACCATGAACGGGGCCTTGAATCCACCCACACTCGAGCTGCCTTCGAGGCGATGGTGCGGCAGGCCAAGGAATTTATTGCCGAAGGCCAAATTTATCAGGCCAATCTCTCTCAGCGATTCACCCTGCCTTTGCGAGATCGCCCCTGGGAACTGTACCGCCGCTTGACCGACATCAACCCGTCTCCTTTTGCGGCCTTCGTCGATCTGGGGCCCTTGCAGATCGTCTCTGCTTCGCCGGAGAGGTTCCTGCGCATTCACGGATCAGAGATTGAAACTCGGCCCATTGCCGGAACGCGGCCGAAGGGGCGCACGGCGCTAGAGACGGCTTATCTTCGGAAGGAGCTTTTGCTGAACGAGAAGGAACGGGCCGAACATTTAATGCTGGTGGATTTGGAACGCAATGATCTAGGCCGTGTGTGCCGCTACGGATCGGTGCAGGTGGGTGATCTCATGGCCCTGGAGGAGTACTCGCACGTGATCCACATTGTTTCAAACGTTGGGGGCAGGCTTCAGCAGGGGGTGAGTTTGAAGGATCTGATGGCGGCAACCTTCCCGGGCGGAACGATCAGCGGTTGTCCCAAGATCCGATGTCTTGAAGTCATTGACGCGCTGGAGCCGGTCCGGCGCCATTTCTACGCCGGCTCTCTGGGATATTTCAGTTACTCTGGGGAGATCGATCTGAACCTGCTCATTCGGACTGCCTTTGTGAAGGGAAGAGAGGCTTACATCCATGCGGGCGCCGGAATTGTTGCCGACTCGGATCCGTCGAGAGAGTACGATGAGACCCTGCATAAGGCGCGGGCGCTCCTGGAAACCCTTGCTCCCGTTCGTCCTGAGCTTGTTGGAGGGCGGACAGCGCGAACGGTGGGTGTATGAAGGGTCCACCCGCCCTTTTTGACGCCTCCGGTGTTTTCGAGACCTGCCGCGTGCGCAGGGCCAAGGTTCTTCACCTAGAGGAGCATCTTGTGCGGCTGCGGGCTTCCTTGAACACGCTTGGGATTACCGGCTGGGTGGAATCGGACGTCCGCAGCCAGTTAACCCAGGCAGCCCAAGGGATTATCGACGGATACGTCCGGATCGCGGTGCGCAGAGGCAGAGAGCCCCGGATCGTTATCCACCGGCACGAGGGGATCCCCTATTCGAAGCGGATCTTTCGAGAGGGGATCTCTCTCCGGACGGTGCCCACCCGATGGCCGGCGGGTGAATCCACCTGGGCGCAGGTGAAGCTGTCCGAGAGATTGCCGAGCATTTTGGCCCGGATGGAAGCGCCGGAAGTTTCCGAGGTCCTCCGCATCGGACCGCATGGGTACGTGACGGAGGGCACGATCAGCAATCTATTTTTTGTGAAGGAGGGAGGTCTCATCACAGCCCCATCCTTTCTCGGGATCCTGGAGGGGGTCACTCGAGCGAGGGTGATCCGCGCCGCCGGAAGGTTAAAGATCCCGGTGCGCGAGATTCCATTCACCCGCCACGACCTGTTCAATGCCGACGAGGCCTTTCTGACGAGTGCGCTTATGGGCGTCTTGCCGGTTCGGCAAGTGGATGGCCGCCGCATCGGCGAACAGGCCCCCGGCCCCATCACCCGGAAACTCATGAAGACAATCGGGAAGGAATCATAAAGCGTGCAGACAATCCGGCGAGTGTTGATCAGCGTTTCAGATAAGACGAGCTTGGTACCATTTGCGCAGGGGTTGCGCCACATCGGGGTGGAGATCGTTTCCACGGGTGGGACGGCCAAGTTGCTGAAGGAACATGGGGTCCCGGTACAGGAGATTTCCAAGTTCACAGGATTCCCGGAGATTCTGGATGGACGGGTCAAGACCTTGCATCCGAAGGTGCATGGCGGTATTCTGGCGGACCGCAGCAATAGGGAACACCTGAGGCAAGCGAAACGGCTGGGCCTTCAGACGATTGATCTGGTGGTGGTGAACCTCTACCCGTTTGAATCCGTCGCCGGTCGGCGCAGGGCGCCGATGGCGGAGCTCATCGAGCAGATCGACATCGGCGGGGTGGCCCTCATTCGTTCCGCGGCCAAGAATTTTCAGTCGGTCGGGATCCTCTGCAAGCCCTCTCAGTACGGAGAGGTTCTCAGGGAACTCCAGCGAAACGGCGGGAGGCTGTCTGAGGCAACCCGATTCCGTCTGTCGGTGGAGGCCTTTTCGGAAACCTCCTACTACGACAGCGTGATACACCAGGCCCTGGCCCACCGATATCCGGAAACGCTTCCTATGCCGGATAAGCTGGTCCTGGGTGCGAGCAAGCGGCAGGTGCTCCGGTACGGTGAGAATCCTCACCAGTCGGGGGTTTGGTACCAGTGGCCGGCTGCGGCAGGCGCCTTTGCCGGATTGGCCGGTGCCCGCCAACTGCATGGGAAGGAGCTGTCGTTCAACAACTTGCTCGACTTGGATGCGGCGATGCAGATGGTGTCCGCCTTCAAGAAACCCTGCTCCGTCGTGATCAAGCATAATAATCCATGCGGGGTTGCCTGCGCCGACCGGCTGGTGGATGCATTCCGAAGGGCATTCGGCGCAGATTCTGTCTCCGCGTTCGGTGGGGTCGTCGGATTTAACCGCACGGTGGATCACGCGACGGCGAAGTCGGTATCGGCAAGCGGATTCCTGGAATGCCTGATTGCGCCGGGCTACCAAAAGGATGCGCTGCGCGTGCTGAAGGCAAAGAAGAACGTCCGAATTGTTGAAGTAGCCGGCCTGCCGGGAAAATCTTCCCGGAGGTGTATCGATCTCAAGCAGGTCAGCGGCGGGCTTCTGGTTCAGGGGCCGGATCAATTTCGGAAGAAACCCGAACAATGGCGCGTGGTGACGAAGGCCAAGCCGACGGCCGCACAAAAAAAGGACCTTGCCTTTGCCTGGACGGTGGCCAAGTTTGCTCGTTCAAATGCTATTGTCATTGCCAAGGGTGATCGGACGGTCGGGATCGGAACGGGGTTGACCAGCCGTGTGGACAGCGTCGGTTTCGCATTAAGGAAGGCAGGTCCCCGCGCGCGGGGGGCGGTCCTGGCCAGCGATGGATTTTTTCCAAAGCCGGACGGGCCGCAATTGGCAATCAAGGCTGGGGTGCGTGCCATCGTTCAGCCGGGCGGATCGATCCAGGACCCGGAGGTGATCCGTATTGCTGAGAAGGCCAAG
The DNA here is from genome assembly GCA_023248095.1 of Candidatus Omnitrophota bacterium. GTDB lineage: Bacteria > Omnitrophota > Gorgyraeia > 1-14-0-20-64-10 > 1-14-0-20-64-10 > JAHFFF01. Next base: position 5,517 of record JAHFFF010000090.1, read on the forward strand.
ATCCCCATGCTCCTGACAGGGGAGCGCCACTTCAAACATTAGGGACCCCATCTTCGGAGAACTCCGAATTGACTTATCAAGAAGCGCTTGAATATCTCGACTCCTTTCTGAACTACGAGCAGATCACCGCCTATCGGTATCCGGAGGTCTTCTCGCTGGACCGGGTGGAGGGATTGCTCCGGCGTCTCGGAAATCCCCATCGCCGGTATCCCACCCTGCATGTGGCCGGAACGAAGGGGAAGGGTTCCACCTGTGCCTTTGCCGCTTCCATCCTATCGGCCGTCGGTTTGAAGACCGGCCTCTACACCTCCCCCCATCTGTTTTCGTTCCGGGAGCGGATGAGGATCAACGGAGAGCCGATTCCAGGGCCGGAGCTGGCCGAGATCGTCTGCGAGATCCAGCCCGCTGCCTCGAGAGATCTCACCTACTTCGAGGTGACCACGGCCTGCGCCTTCCTCTATTTCGCGCGCGCCGAAGTGGATGCCGCGGTCATCGAGGTCGGCCTGGGTGGCCGGCTGGATGCGACCAACACGCTCTTGCCCGAAGTGACGGCGATCACCCCGATCAGCCTCGATCACATGTCGAAGCTTGGGAATACCCTCGGTGAGATTGCGCGGGAGAAGGCCGGCATCCTCAAGCCCGGCGTTCCCGCGGTGATTGCCCCTCAATCGAAGGAGGCGATGCGGGTGATTGAGCAGGTTGCCGCTGAGCAAGGGGTGCCGCTTCATCTGATGGAGGAAGAGGTTCGAATCGAGCAAGTGGAGTTGGATGCTTCAGGCAGCCGGGCCACGTTCCATACGCCGCTGCAAAGTTACCGCGCGCTTGAAATTCCACTGCTGGGGCGGCATCAGCTGGAGAATGCGGCGATGGCCATCCGCATGGTTGAACTTCTCGGCAGACCTTTGGGGCAGTCGGTTCGGGAAGGGATCGGCCGGACCTCCTGGCCCGGACGCTGCCAGCTAATCGACGGGAATCCTCCCATCCTTTTAGATGGAGCGCAGAACGCCGCCTCCGCCCAGATCCTCAAGGAGACGGTGGAAGAACTTTTTCCAGGCCGCAAGCTCACCGCAATCGTTGGAATCTCCACCGACAAGGACCTGGATGGGATCGCCGCGGCCCTGGGACCGTGGATCGACAGGCTGATCCTCACCAAGGCGAGCAGCCCACGCGCAGAATCTCCGCAGAGGCTTGCCGAGAAATTTCAGGCGTGGCATGCGCATCCGGAGTTGTGCGCCTCGGTCTCGGAG
>JAHFFF010000091.1 GCA_023248095.1 Candidatus Omnitrophota bacterium
TGATCGTACTGGCGGATAATCCACTCCTTGCTGCAGGTATCCCAGCGGCCGAGCAATTTCAAGAGGGCCTCGGTCAGATCCTGAGCCTTTGGAAGGGCCGGCTCCGACGCAACAGGCGCGGTCCATCGAGCCGGCCGGGGGGAGATCGGCAACCCTTCATGGAGGAACTGCATGCTCAGCTCCCCCACCGAGGTTCCCTTAAACAGAAGCTCCAACCGGCCGGTGGAGGTAAACTCGCCGATCTGCGTTGCCTCCACTCCCAATCTCTTGATCTGCTCCAGCAACTGCACAAGATTTTCCCGCGGAACCGCCAGCACCATTCTCTCCTGGGACTCCGAGATCCAAATCTCCGCCGGAGTTAGACCCGCATACTTCAGAGGAACCCGGTCCAGTTCCACCCGAGCGCCACAGGAAGCCCCCATCTCCCCCACCGCGCTGGAAAGACCGCCCGCCCCGCAATCGGTGACTGCGGTAAACAGGCCCTGATCCCGAGCCTCCAAAAGGGCGTCGGTCAGTTTCTTCTCGGTGATCGGATCGCCGATCTGCACCGCGGTCGCCGAGGTCGATTCGGATTCCGGGGCCAAGGTCAGAGAGGAAAAGGTCGCGCCATGGATCCCGTCCCGGCCGGTCCGGCCGCCCGCCACCACGATCGCCATTCCAGCAGAAACCTTCTTCTCCACCTTGCCGACGGGAAGCAATCCGACGTTGCCGCAGTAGACCAGCGGGTTGCCTACAAATCGCTCGTCGAACAGGACCGCGCCGTTCACCGTCGGGATCCCCATCTTGTTCCCATAATCCTTGACGCCGGAGACGACCCCTTTGATCAGGCGCCGCGGCTGCAGGACTCCCGGCGGTACCTTCTCGATCGGAAGATCCGGCGGCGGGAAACAGAAGACATCCGTCGAGGCCACCGGCTTGGCACCCAGGCCGGTCCCTAAGATGTCGCGGATCACCCCGCCGATCCCCGTGGAGGCCCCGCCGAACGGTTCCAATGCCGAAGGGTGATTGTGGGTCTCCACCTTGAAACAGAGGTGGAATTGATCGTCAAAGGCGATCACGCCGGAGTTGTCTTCAAATACGGAGACACACCACGGGCGGTTCAGCTCCTCGGTGGCCCGCACGATGGTTTCCTTCAGGAGGTTCTGGATGACCCGCTTCTTCACCTGCCCGCCGGACTCCTCGGTGTAGACGATCGTTCCCCTCAGGGTCTTGTGCTTGCAATGTTCCGACCAGGTCTGGGCGAGGGTCTCCAACTCGATCAGGGCCGGCTCCCGGCCCTCCTGCCGGAAATAGGCCTGGATCGCCCGCATCTCTTCCAAATTGAGGGAGAGTTGGTGATCGAGGCTGACCCGCTGAAGCACCGTGTCGCTGGCCTGCAAGAGGTGGACCGTTTCAATCGCCATCGGCGGCGATTGAGGGATTGCAAACAACAGCCCTAAAGTTTCCGGCGTCACGACGTGCTGAATGGTGGCATTGACCAGCAGCTTTTCGGTGATCCGCGCAAGGGCCTGGGCATCGAGCGAACCGGCAAGGGTGTACTCCTTGGCCGTATGAACCGCTTCAATCCCTTGAATCCCCAAGTCCAGCGCACCCTTCTTCACCGAATCCTCCACCGGATCCCGGACGCCAGGCCGGTAGGCCACCTCGACCGAGTGAAGACCGGAAGAGTGAACGGCCTTCCCTGCCTCTTCGGAAATCTCCTGAAACTCACACTGCTCGGTGATCGGATCGGCCAAAAGCTCCTTGGCCAATCTCTGGAGGTCCTCGGGACGGAGGGCCCCCGTGATGTAGTAGATCCGGGTGACGCTCACCTTTTCCAACCCGCTCACTCCCAGATCCGCCGCATCCGCTTTCAAACCTTCCGATTCCGCGTCGAAAAACTCCTCCTGCAGACGCACAGCAAATCGCCAGAAGATGCGGGAAACGGTTTTGATCTGATCGCTCATAGCCCCAACCTCTTGAAAATCGTTCCCACGTGTCTCAGGTGCCTGCGCAGATCAAAGCAGGCCTTCAGCTCCTGCAGATTCAAGAAGCGACGGACCTGTGGGTCCTGGCTGAGCAGGTGAAAGAAGTCCCCCTTCCCAGCCCAAGCAGACATGGCGTTGCGTTGCACAATCTCATAAGCCTGCGGACGGGTCAGCCCTTTGCGCATGAGGCTCAGCAGTACCGACTCGGAGAAGATCAGTCCGCGGGTCAGCTCCAGATTCCTCTTCATCCGTTCCGGATAAATCTTCAGACCCCGCAAGATCCGAGTCATCTCCAGGACCATATAATCCAGCGCGCAGGCCGCGTCGGGTAGAATGACCCGCTCCACGGAGGAATGGGAAATGTCCCGTTCGTGCCAGAGGGCGATGTTCTCCAAACCGGCCACCGCGTACCCGCGCAACAGACGGGCAAGGCCGCTCACCCGCTCCGCCGAAACCGGATTGCGTTTGTGCGGCATAGCGGAAGAACCGGTCTGCCCCTCTTCAAACGGCTCCTCGGCCTCTAGGACCTCGGTCCGTTGAAGGTGCCGGATCTCGGTTGCCATCCGCTCCAACATTCCCCCGACGATGGCGAGGCGGCATAATAAGACCGCGTATCCGTCCCGGGGAACCACCTGCGTGGAAATGGGAGCGGGCACGATCCCCAGTTTCCGGCAGATGTATCTTTCCACGAAGGGATCCAGATGGGCGTAGGTGCCGACGGCACCGGAGATCTTCCCCACCGCCACCCAGTTTTGGGCATCCCGCAGCATCTGCAACCCTCTCCCCAGCTCAGCGTAATGGTAAGCCAGCTTCAAACCCCAGGTGGTGGGCTCTGCGTGGACCCCGTGGGTCCGGCCGATGCAAATCGTCAGCCGGTGCTTGCGCGCCTGCCGGCGGACCAACTGCCGAAGCCCTTCCAAATCGTCCCGCAGGAGTTCGGACGCCTCTTTGAGCTGGACCGCCGTGGCGGTATCCAGGACATCGCTGGAGGTTAACCCAAGGTGGAGGTATTGCGCATCCGGCCCAACATGGGAGGCCAATTCCCCAAGGAAGGCCACCACGTCGTGCCGCGTCTTCTGTTCCCGGCGGTCGATTCGGGCCACATCCAGGCGTGCACGCCTGCGGATTCTCGCAACGGCAGCGCGCGGAATCTGTCCCTGCTTGGAGAGGGCCTCACACGCCAGAAGCTCCACTTCCAACATCTTTTGGAAGCGAGCCTCCTGCGTCCAGATCCGGCCCATGCGTGGAGGGGTATAACGGGAAATCATCGCAGAACTTTATTATATCGTATATCTTATTCCGGTTGGGGTTCGAGTTGATCTCCCTGTTCGGGCCCTTCGGAATCCTTCTGGGGTTTGACCAAACCATAGAAGATTCGCCCAGGAACAAGAATCCCCTTGGCAGCCGCCCGTTCCCTCATCGCCCAATCCAGCTCACTGAGCAGCCGGTCGTGCGCGTCAAAACCAGGCTCCCTCAAGGAACCCTCCATGGCGACGGTCAGATCAATCTTACCCTGAGAATCTTTGAGCGTATTCAGGATCGCCTGCCAAGGAACGTCGCCGACCATTCCGCCGATCTTGAGGCCGTCCACCAGACAACGCATAGAAACCTGCAGGTGATTCCCTTCGAACTTCCACTCAATGATCGGCCCGCCCGCTCCCCCTTCAAAGGTGAACGGCTGCGGGGCATCATAATAGACCGTTTTGAAATCGGAAAGCCTTCCGTACCAGACCTCCATCCTCCCCTCGATCCGTTGAAGGGTCGCCCCGGACTGGGCCTGGACCGCAAGGAAACCGATCCGTTCTCCCTCGGGAGTGAGGAAATCTCCCTTCCCCTCCAAATGGATGGAGGGATACTGCAAGGCCGAGGTCATCCAAAGGTTGAAGCTAACATCGGCCAAGGTGTAGAGCGGCTTACCCTGCCGAGCTTCCTCCTCAATCACCTCCCCCCTACCGTTGGTGATCTTCAAACCCAGTGGGGCGAAAGGAACAACCATCAGATTCATCCCCTGGAAGGCGCCGGCCATCTTGTTGTTCTTGGAGGACTTTTGGGATTCTCCCATCGGGAGGAAATCCACCTGGCCCAGCAACGAATCCCCCAGGTCCACATCCATGACAAGGTGGGGACTGTCCATGGTGATGTATACCGGAAGGGGCCGGATCACCAACCCCCACCAGGGAACCTGCAGCGTCAATTCTCGAAGGGTCAACAGATCCGGATGAGCCCCTCCCTCCGGATGAGAGACGCTCAGCTCCCGAAACCGAACGCCCAGCGGTCCGTTCCATCCGTAACTGCGGAACTGCACGGGAAACGGAAGCTGTTTCCTAAGCTGGTGGGCGGCCCACTCCGGCAAGGTCAGCATGGTGACTGCTGCAAACAAAACGCCAACACCTGCCACCCCCCCAAGGATGAGCCATCGCCGCCTAACCTTCATTCCTCCGGCCCTGGATTGTCCGCGTAGAAGAACATCTGCTCGGGAATCCTGACCCCCCGGCTGGCCGCCTTCTCCTTCATCTTCCACTCCACCTCATCCAGGATGTAATCATGCGGGTTGAAGGCCGGATCATCCAGGTTTCCCTCGGTGGAAACCTCCCACTGGTAAATGCGGCCTTCATCCTCCACCGCATGCATGATCTCCGCCCAGGAGACATCCCCCACTCTCCCGTTGAGATCCAAGTTCTGGACCAAGGTGCTCGCGGTCATGCGGACATGCCTGCCGTCGGTCAAGGCAAACTTCATCAGGAAGTCGGCGATCCCTCCCTCGAGATAGACGGGGCGGGGCGCGTACTGGTACAGATTCCTGAAATCACCCAGCCGTTCATGACGCAGCCGGATGGATCCCTCCATGCTCATCTTGCGGGGCTTTGCCACGATGTCGACCTCCTGCTTGCCGATCACCTCCCCGGCCGGGGTCACGAAATCGCCGTGACTGCGCAGGCGGATTGCCGGCTCAATGACAACCGCGGTCAGCTCCAGAGTAAGATTGACGTTGCCTGCGATAAACACCGGCGCTTCCGCCCGAATCTCCGGCTCAATCACATCGACCCGGCCATTCAAGACCCGAAGACCCACGGGAAGAACGGGAAGGTGCCCCAGGGGGCCGGCCGACGTGCCGCCCTTGTCGTCTCCCTCCGAGATTCCCCGAAAAGGGGCCATGAACCAATCCTCCGGATCGGAGGCCATTTCCCCAACCATGGAACTGGCATTCTCCGATCCGATCCTCAGGTGGGGACTGTGCAGGGTGATCTCGACCGGCAAAGGACGAACCAGGATACCCCACCACGGAACCTGAAAAGTGACCCGGTCCACCTTCAGCAGGAAATCCTCCTTCTTATTCGGATCCGGGATGCTCACGCCGTAAACCGTCATCCCGACCGGAAAGGTCCAATGGGCCGGTCCCAGCGTGATTCCGGGTAGGGCTCCCTTCCGTAGCTTCCGCATCACCCAAAAGGAGGCAGCCGACCCGAGCGCAATGTTGAGCGGGATGGCAACCGCCAAGAAGAACAGGACCCACTTTAGGATCGGCCTGCGTTTCACGGTTTTGCTCGAACGGACCGGATGAGATAGCCCGAAAGTGTCACGTAGACGGCCCACTCGCTGCCGGGCTGGGCGGGGACATAGGCGGCGTTCCCGTAGACGGCATCCACGAAGGGAAGCTGAAGCCCGTGTCGATACAACCACCTCCAGAGAGAAGAGGTCCCGCCGCCCAGATCGTAGGCAGCCCGCGGCTCATGAAGCTCCGCATCCACCTGAAGGTAACGAGAATTCAACCGCGTCAGCTTGTGCAGGGTCTTCAGACCCAACCAAGAGAGCCACGGCCTCCACTTCAGGATGTCCCCCCCGATGGACCACTGGTCGCCCACCATCGGAAATTTCTCCGGCTTACTCGGAAAGCCTTTGACCACCGGCGTGACCTCGATGAGGAACCCGAAAGAGGCCCCCTTGGGAGCCGGCTCGCATCGGATGACCGCCACCAATTCTTCCTGGGAAAAGACACGATACGAGCGAAGGCTCGTCCACAGGGCAAGGCTGGCCGCAATGGCCAGGATGAGAAGCAACCGAAAAAGTGTTTTCAAGGTTGCTACAGAATCAGACGGATCAACTTTGCCACGGTCCAAGCAATGACACCGCACAGCGGAAAGGTTAAAACCCAAGCCATGACAATGTCTCGCGTCACCCCCCAGCGGACGGCGGAGAACCGCCGCGTCGCCCCTACCCCCATGATGGCCGTGCTGATGGTGTGCGTGGTGCTTAAGGGGATGCCAAGCCGCGAGGCGATCTCAATGGTGAGGGCCGCTCCGGTCTCCGCGGCGAAACCGTTGACCGGTTCCAGCTTGGTGATCTTCATCCCCATGGTCTTGATGACCGACCAACCCCCTACGGAAGTGCCGATCCCCATGGTGGCCGCGCAAAGGAGTATCACCCAAAGGGGGACGTGGAAGGTGGAATGGATGCCTCCGAGGAGAAGGACCAGAGAAAAGACACCGATGAACTTTTGACCATCGTTGGAGCCGTGGCTGAAGGCCATGAAGGCTGCGGAGAGGATTTGGATCTTTCCAAACAGCCTGCGAACCACTCCGGGGGATACGCGGGCAAAAAGCCGATAGATGATAACCATCAGGACAAAACCGCCTAAGAAACCGAGGAAGGTGGAGAAGAAGAGGCCGACCAAAACCTTGTGCCAGCCTGCCGCCTGCAAGATGCCCATTCCACCTGTTGCGAGCGCGGC
>JAHFFF010000092.1 GCA_023248095.1 Candidatus Omnitrophota bacterium
GTTGCCAAGATCCCTCTCGGAATCCTTCTTCAACACTCATCCGACCTCCCCGGAACGGCTGCTTCGTTTAAAGAAGACAATCGAGGAATTGAAAGGGAGAAAGGCATGAATAAGATCAAGGCACGCATCGGGATCCTCACCGGCGGCGGGGATTGCCCGGGGCTCAACGCCGTGATCCGGGCAGCCACTAAAGCTGCCGTTCATCAACTCGGAATGGAGGTGATCGGCTTCGTTGACGGATTCCGCGGCCTGGTCGACGATGAATCCTTTCCCCTGACCTTCGATACCGTCTCCAACATACTCAACCAGGGAGGCACCATCTTGGGGACTTCCAGCAGAGATAATTTCTTCCGGGTGCCGATGGGACCCTCGCAGAAGGTACCACCGGGCAAGGATCGATTGCCGGATGCCCTGCGGACCTTCCGGAAGCGCAAACTGCAGGGAATCATCTGCATCGGAGGAGATGGGACGCTGACTGTGGCTTATCACCTTCACCGGCACGGCCTCCCGATGATCGGCGTTCCCAAGACCATCGACAACGACGTGCGCCTCACGGACGTAACCTTCGGATTCGATTCCGCCTGCACCGTAGCTACCGACGCAATCGACCGCCTTCGGACGACAGCCTCCAGTCATCACCGCGTCATGGTGCTGGAGGTGATGGGTCGCAACGCCGGCTGGATCGCGCTGCATGCAGGGCTGGCCGGCGGCGGTGACGCCATCCTGATCCCGGAAATCCCCTTCTCGCTCAAGCGGGTCTACGAAGTGGTGCGCCAGCGTTCCAGAAGGGGCCGGCGCTACAGCATCATCGTCATCGCGGAAGGGGCGCACCCCAAGGGCGGCTCGGCGTTCATCTCCTTCTCACCGGTTCTCTCAAACCGGCCTCGCCTGGGCGGAATCGGCATGCTGTTGTCGGAGCAGATCGAGAAGGAGACAGGTTTGGAAAGCCGCGCGACCGTTCTCGGCCACTTGCAGCGCGGCGGCTCTCCCAGCTTCTTGGACCGGGTGCTCGCCACCCAATTCGGATTCGCAGCCGCCGGGCTGGCTAGTCAGAGAAGGTACGGGAAAATGGTGCGCTTTCTGGGAGGGAAAATCTCTACCGTCAATCTAAGTCAGGTCTCTGGCCGGCCCCGCAACGTTCCGCTTAACCACCCGCTCATCGTCACAGCCCGAGCCCTGGGCACCTCCTTCGGCGACTAGCCAGCGCGGGAGCCCTTCCCCTTCCAAACCTCCAGCAGGAGTTGCAGGAATCGTAGGGCCTCGTCGACGGAAGCGACGCGGAACTGAGCCCGGCTGAGTGGATTCGGCGAGCCAACGAGGACGCTGACCCCTTGAGCGCCTAAGGCCTGGAAGGCATCCTCGTCCGTCAGGTCGTCCCCGATGTAGATGGGTAGAACCTTCGCGGTTGGGTGAAGAGCATTCCTCCGCGCAAGCAACCAGCGGACGACGGTCCCTTTGGTCCAGCGAACCGGCGGGCGGACCTCAAACACCTCCTTGCCGGCAGTGATCCGCACCTGTTTCTTCTCCCGGTAGGGCCGCACCACCTCATGAAAGAGATTCCTCACCAGAAATTTATCATCCTGCTTCACCTGCCGAAGATGGACCGTCAGCGTCAACCCTTTATCTTCCACCCAAGCGCCCGCAATCGGCTTCAACACCACCGTCAACCGCCGGAAGATCTGCTTCAGTAGCGGTCTTGCCTTTAAAGCAGCCGGGTTGACGTGGCGCAACTTCGGGCCCTCCAGTTCCAAGCCGTGGTTGCCCACGTAGCAAATTCCCCCCACATCCGTCATCCTCTTCAGATCCTTCAGCGCTCGCCCGCTCACAAGCGCGACCCAGATCCAAGGTTGGCGGACCACCTGTTCAAGCAGATCCCGAGCCTGCGGCGAAAGCTTGGCTTGATCGGGATGGCTGCAGATCGGCGTGACAGTTCCATCGTAATCTAGGAAAAGGACCAACTCATCCGCCTGCTGGAGTTTCTTCCGGATGAAAGGCCAGGAAGAGCGGAGGGATTTCATGGTCACCCTAACTGTCGGGACGGATCTGATCCAACTCGGTAGTGATGTCGGCAGCCCAGCGGTAGACGTTGTGCTCGTCCAGAACCGCCCGCATCCGGGACATCCTGGCCTTTTGCTCATCGGTGCTCATCGTTACCGCATCGTGGATCGCCTCGGCCACCTCATCGATGTCGTAGGGGTTCACGAGGAGCGCATCCCGCAATTCCCGGGAGGCACCGGCAAAACGGCTGAGGATCAAGGTGCCGTGCTCATCCGACCGGCTGCCCACGAACTCCTTCCCCACCAGGTTCATCCCGTCGTGCAGCGAGGTAATCAGGCAGAAGTCCGCCCCTTGGTAAAACAGGTCGATCTCCTCACGGTTGTGATGTTCCTTCAGGAAGAGGATCGGTTTCCAGTTCCGGGTCTGGAAGCGCTGGTTGATCCTCTCCACCTCCAGCTCCAGCTCCGCGCCCAGGTCATGGTATCGCTTGATGGAGGTCCGGCTGGGAGCGGCCAGCTCTGCGAAAACGAAATTTTCACGGTACTCCGGGTATTTTTCCAGAAACCGTTCGATCGCCAGGAAGCGTTCGGCGATCCCCTTGGTATAGTCGATGCGGTCCACTCCAACCCCGACCCATTTGACCTGAAGCTTGAGCCGGTTCAGAACCTGTTCCCGCGGGATAGGTCCTCCTACTCCATTCTTTCCTTCGGCCGGTTCCCGGTTGGGGGCGATCCCAATGGGAAAGGGCTTGATCGTCGTCTTGTGCTCGGCCCGGTTCACCGCAAATTGTTCCCAATCGATCCTCGATTCCAGCAGGCGGTCCACGGTGTCCAGGAAGTTATTGCAGTGGGCTTGAATGTGGAAACCGATGAGGTCCGCCCCCAGCATCCCCAGCAGGAGCTCCCGTCCCCACGGGCAGATCCCGAAGGCCTCCGGGTTGGGCCACGGGATGTGCCAAAAGATGGCGATCTTCGCGTCCGGCCGCCTCTCCCGGATGAGCCTCGGCAGGAGGGCGAAATGATAGTCCTGAATCAGGACGAAGGGATTCTCGGTTCCGGCAAGCTCCTGCAAAGCTGCCTCGGCGAACTTCCCGTTCACGCTGCAATACTGCTTCCAGTCCTCCACCCGGAAGACCGGGCGGGTGTGAGCGATGTGGCACAGCGGCCACAGCCCTTCGTTGGAGAAACCGTAATAGTATCCTTCCTCTTCCTCTTCGGTCAGCCAAACGCGTTTCAGGGTGTAGACCGGCGCATCGGGAGGCACTCGCAGCCGGCCGTGTTCGTCGGCCGTCTCCCGGTCGGCATCGCCGGAAGCGCTCGCAACCCAGGTCCCTCCGCAGGCCCGCAGGACCGGCTCCACCGCCGTCACCAATCCGCTGGCCGGAGTCACGCATTTGATCCTCCCCCCATCCCGGATGTGGGTGTAGGGTTCCCGATTGGCGATGACGAGGAAGGATCGACCGTGCAGGATGGAGCGAACGTGCCCTTTCAATCGTTCCGGTGTCCACCGGGATCCGCCGGCAAGCCTCAGGCGAGCCTCCTCCTCGGCGGCCGCCCGTGCCTCCTTCAGGTTCGCGGCCATCTGAAGAACCTCTTGCACCACAGGCCACAACAGCGCGGTTTTCGGGAGAGGCTCTTTCTGTGTTTCTTCCCCGGTGCGCAATTTGTGGGCCCACTCCACCAGACGGCGCGCTACCCGGAGAAGGTTCCAGCGGGCTACCAGCAAGGTGGCCAGCACCGAAATCGTGACTAAGAGGATCTCGTTCGTTGGCATGTCCACTGTCAGTTTACCACCCCTCCCGCCGGAGGCCAAGGCAAGCCGGCACCCCTTGACAGGGTGCGGGAAGGGCATTATACTTTGTAGTGTGAATAGTTAATCTAGTTAACTATCTGGGGACAAATTATGGATATTCAACAATTCGGGCAGCGGATGATCGTGCTCCTGCCCCAGATGTTCCGGGGCATCGCCCAGCGGGAGAGCAACTACCTTTCGCGCGGGAAGATCACCCTTCCCCAGCTTTGGGTACTCGAGCACCTTTCCCGGCGCACCGACTGCCCCATGAACGAGCTGGCCCGCTTCCTGCGGATCTCCCGCCCGGCCGCTACTGGGCTCATCGACCGGCTCATCGCGCAGGGGCTGGTCTCCCGGGAGGGGGACCGGCGCGATCGGCGCATCGTGCGCGCGAACCTCACCGCGAAGGGCCGGAAGATCCTGGCCAACATCTGGGAACAGAAACGCCGGATGCTCGTCGACGTCTTCGGACAGATCTCGCCCCAGAACCGGGCCCAGTATCTGGCCACGCTGGAAAAGGTGGTCGGCATCCTCTCCAGGCAAAGCCCTCGAGAGCGACCGCGCGAGGGGCGCGGGTGGAGCAGGCCTCATAGGCGGACGTTCGCAGCCTCGGCAATCACACTCCTTCTTTTGGCGAGCGTTCCAACCCTTGCAGGTTCGCAATCCCAGGGGCTGACCCTAGCCGACTGCTATCAAATGGCGCTCAAGGAGAGCGAAGAGGTTGCCCTACACGCGGAGGCCATTCATGAGGCCGAAGGCCGGTTCAAGCAGTCGCTCAGCGGCATCCTGCCTCATGTTTCCTTCTCTTCGTCCGACAAACGGCAGGATGGCAGCGGAAGCTCCGCCTTCACCCTGAAGCATGTGCCGGAGCGGAAATTCACCTTCAGCCAGCCCATCTTCTCCGGCTTCAAGGAATTCGCCGCGATGAGCGGGGCGAAACTCGAGCGCCATCAGCGGGAATTCGAGCAGGCCCGCGCAGAACAGCTCCTGTTGGTGGACGTCTCTGACGCCTATCACCTGGTGCTGGAGCAGCGCCAGGATCTGCAGGTGCTGGATTCCATACGGAAAACCTTGCGCGACCGTATCGACGAGCTGGAGGCGCGGGAAAGGCTGGGCCGCTCCCGCTCGAGCGAGGTGGTGGCGGTGCAGGCGCAGCTCTATCGCGTCGAAGCGGATTGGGAGCAGGCGCAGAGCAGCGAGAGGATCGGCACCCAGCTCTTGGAATTCTTGACCGGACTGGACGCGATCGGCGAGCTGGCCGATCCCGGCCCCAACCTACCGACGCCGGACCCCGAAGAAGCATTGCTGGCCGAGGCGGAATCCCGCGCTGACGTAAAGGCCCTTGAGCAGGCCCTCGGCATCAGCCGGCAACAGCTGAAGGCGGCTCAGGCCAAGTTCTATCCCACCGTCGGCCTCGACGGCAATTACTACCTGGAACGGGCCGGCGCCTCGAAGGATGTCACCTGGGACGCCTCTCTTACGGTGAACGTGCCGATCTTCCAGGGGGGCTACGCGGCGGGGGCCTCAAAAGAAGCCGCCTCTGAAATGCGGCAGGCCGAGCTGCGCCTGCGGCAGAGCCGCCGCAGGGCGCGGCAGGAGATCCGCGACGCCTACGCCGAGTATGATGCCGCGCTGGCTCAACTGCGCGCCCTCACGAAAGCGCTCGAGGCGACGGAGGAAAGCTACCAGCTTCAAGTGCAGGAGTACCTGCTGAATCTCGTCAACAACCTGGAGGTCCTGCAATCCCTTCAGACGCTGCAGGATTCCCGGCGGGAACTGATCCACTCCCGGCATGAAGCGCTCCGGCGCTATTGGAAACTGAAGGCCGCCGCGGGAGAAACGATCCCATGACCCTTTCCGACCTTTCGATCAAGAACCCGGTCTTCGCCTGGATGCTCATGGCGGGGCTCATCATTTTCGGGCTCATCAGCTTCAACGGCATGGGGGTCAGCCAGATGCCGGATGTGGAGTTCCCCGTCCTGACCGTCAACCTCACCTGGGAAGGGGCCGCGCCGGAGGTCATGGAGACCGACGTGGTGGACATCGTCGAAGACGCGGTCATGACCGTGCAGGGGATCCGGGATATCTCCTCGACCGCGCGGCAGGGCTCGGCCACCGTCACCATCGAGTTCGACTTGAGCCGCAACATCGACGTCGCCCTGCAGGAGGTGCAGACCAAGATCGCTCAGGCCCAGCGCCGCCTCCCGGACGACATCGACCCGCCCATCGTCAGCAAGGTCAACCCGCAGGATAACCCCATCATGTGGCTCGGCGTTGCCAGCGAATCGATGCCCCTGCGGGATCTCATGGATTACGCGCAGAACAACCTGAAGGACAAGTTCCAGACGATCAACGGGGTGGGCGAGGTCACGATGGGCGGGGTGCTCGACCGGAACCTGCGCGTCTGGATCGACGCCGAGAAGCTGGAGGCGCTGCAGCTGACCATCGACGACGTCACTAACGCCATCCAGCAGGAACACGAGGAGCTTCCGGCCGGACGCATCGAGACAAACGAGAAGGAGAAGAACGTCCGGACGATGGGGGAGGCCGCCACCCCCGAAGAGTTCGGAAACATCATCATCTCCCGCCGGGGCGGCCAGCCGGTTTACAAGCCGATTTACTTGAAGGATGTCGCCAGCATCGAGGACGGCCTGGCCGACGTGCGCCGCGTCGCCCGCATCATGGGCAAGCCGGCCGTGGGCCTGGGGATCAAGAAGCAGCGAGGCGCCAATGAGGTGGCCGTGGCCCACCAGGTCCTCAAGAGGATGGCGGAGGTCAAGAAGGAGCTGCCGAAGGGGATCGACCTCGGCGTCAATTTCAACCGCACCCGATTCACCGAGGACTCCATCCATGAGCTGACCTTCAC